>NZ_JACSMC010000019.1:0-50759 GCF_018618435.1 Exiguobacterium sp. s150
GAATTTGATATAGCTCTTGAAATGACGAAGCTTGCGCTTCATTCAAAAATTGTAAAACTTATTTTTGCCTCATCGTTCAGTTTTCAAAGTTCGTCTGCCGCTCTTAGCGACTCATTTATAATAGCATCTGCTTTTCCGTTCGTCAACTATAAAAATAAAATATTTTAAAATAATGGGAAACAGCATGTTTCGTTCTCGAACACTATATAGAAGAAACACGCTGACCCGTTATTGAAACGCAATGATTCGTACTTCCTCTAGCCGAGTTAAATCATACGTTTCTTGATCTTGTTCAGCAATGACAATCGGTTGTTCGACACGAGGCGTATAGTGTTGAATGATACCACGGACACCGCTACTAAGTACGACATTTCGTCCGACTTCAAAAAAACCGAGTAACGTCGCCAATAGCGTTAACGCTTCTTCATCATACGCTTCATTTTGCCACATATAGAAATATGCTTCTTCCGGTGTCAGCGCCTGACGGAACGTGCGCGGTGCCGTCAATTGGCAAAAACGATCCGCCACGATAAACAGTGGCGATGCCGGATGGAGTTCACGTTCTTCTAGCCGATGCGGAAATCCCGATCCATCTAACCGTTCATGGTGTTCAATTATTAATTTTGCGACACGCTGACGCAACGTCTCATCCTTTGGTAGCATCGAAGCCGAGACGAGTGGGTGTTGATAGAGCAGTTCACGTTCCATTTTCGTGAAATAACGCATATGCGACCATTTACGAATTTTTGCGTAACTCGCATCCGCAAAATAAGACGCAACCCCATAATCGAACTGCAGACGATGTTCATCGCCGCGATACTTCGATAACGATTTCGCAATTAACGCTCGATAAATAGCGTGATGGATCACATGGTTTTTGCGGAGCGGCTGATCGGTAAAGAAAGCGACGACCGCAGAGAGCGGATAATCGTTACGAAACAATTGATGCACGAACTCTAGCGCTTCATACGGGTTTGGTGCAATGCGTTCTTCCCATTGATTATAGTGTCGTTCATATTGAAGAATCTTCGCACAGACTTCTTGTTCTTCCTCATGCGTGAACCGGCGACGTTCAACCGGCGCGACTTCGATCGCATCAACTTTCAAGAAGCGTAACAACCGCAAATGCTCATTCGTTAATTTGAGGCCTGCCTCAAGCGAAGAGACAGACGCCAACAACGTCATCCCGACGTGAACGTTCGAAATGGCCAATCGCATGCTCATTCCTCCCCTTTATATAAAAAAGGTCGAACGGAAGCTCCGTTCGACCTTTTCGCCTTACTCGGTTTCTTCAGACGATGGGTCGATTTCCGGTGCTTCACCAACAAATCCATTCTCCATGTCGACTGCCGATTCCTCTTCTAGCTCGTCTTTTTTCAATTTCGCGATGGTCGCCAAGCGGTCCCCATCTTCGATATTCATCACTTTGACACCGCGCGTGCTGCGCCCCATTTGGGAAATCGTCTGTGAGTCGATTCGAATCGCAACACCGAGCTCGGTCATGAGCATGATGTCATCGTCTTCATCGACGACACGCATTCCGACGACAGTGCCGCGGTCCGTCTTGATTCCGATAATCCCGGAACCGCCCCGTCCCTGTGTGCGGAACTGTTCCATCGGTGTCCGTTTGCCATATCCTTTTTCTGTGATGATTAAAACGTCTTGTGTCGTCCGTACGATTTCCATCGACACAACTTGATCATCTTCTTTCTTAAGACGGATCGCACGTACACCGCGAGCCGTCCGGCCCATCGAACGAACTTCACCTTCAATCGGGAAGCGAATCGACATTCCTTCACGTGTCACGATTAACATTTCATCATCGCTCTTCGCGAGACGGACCGTGACGAGTTCATCTGTCTCGTTCAAGCTGATGGCGCGAAGTCCGTTCTTATTGATGCGGGCATACGCCGAGAGCGGCGATCGTTTGATGAGACCTTGCTTCGTGATGAAGACGAGCGACAATTGCTCATCTGCCACTTCCGCATCCGCATCATCCACGACTTCTTCCTTAACGCCTTGTTCAGCCAAGTAGCTGTTGAAGTCGACCGGAATCATCGTCTCGACTTTCTCGCCTTTATCTACTTGAATCAAGTTGATAATCGGCATCCCTTTCGCCGTCCGGCTCATTTCAGGAATCTCATATCCTTTCAGACGGAAGACGCGACCGAAGTTCGTGAAGAAGAGAATCGTATCGTGCGTCGAAGCGGAAAGGAGGCGTAAGACGAAGTCTTCGTCATTCGTTCCCATCCCTTGCTTCCCACGGCCACCACGACGTTGGGTCCGGTATGAATCCGTCGGAATCGATTTGATATATCCTTCACTCGTGAGCGTGATCATCATGTCACGCACCGGGATTAAGTCCTCGTCTTCAAGCTCGACGATATCGGTACGGATGACCGTACGTCGTGCATCGCCATAACGCTCTTTGATTTCAGTTAATTCGTTGCGGATGATCTCAAGCAAGAGCTCTTCATCGCCGAGAATGGCACGAAGTTCTTCAATCAACGCTTGAACTTCACGATACTCGCCTTCGATTTTCTCGCGCTCGAGTCCCGTCAAACGTTGGAGACGCATATCGAGAATCGCTTGCGTCTGTTCAATCGAAAGGCCGAAGCGTGCAATCAACTTCTCACGCGCTTCGTCTCCGGTACGCGTGCTACGGATGAGTGCGATGACTTCGTCGAGATGATCGAGCGCGACGCGAAGTCCTTCGAGAATATGCGCCCGGGCCTCTGCCTTGTCGAGGTCGAACTGGGTCCGGCGACGGACGACTTCTTTTTGGTGCTCGATATAATGATAAATCGCCTGCTTGATGTTGAGTGTCTTCGGGCGTCCTCCGACAAGGGCGAGCATGTTGACACCGAACGTCGTCTGCATCGGCGTCTGTTTGTACAAGTTGTTCAAAATGACACTCGCGTTCGCATCGCGCCGTACTTCGATGACGACACGCATCCCGTTGCGGTCCGACTCATCTCGAAGATCCGTGATGCCTTCGATTTTCTTATCGCGCACCAAATCGGCAATCTTCTCGACCAAGCGGGCTTTGTTCACTTGATAAGGAATCTCGTGGACGAGAATGCGTTCCCGTCCATTTTTCAACACTTCAATCTCGGCTTTCGCACGCATCGTAATCGAGCCGCGACCCGTCTCATAGGCACGGCGAATCCCGCTCCGACCTAAAATTTCACCGGCTGTCGGGAAGTCAGGTCCTGGGATATGCTGCATGAGCTCTGCGATCGTAATGTCCGGGTTATGTGTAAGCGCGAGCACGCCATCAATCACTTCGTTCAAGTTGTGGGGTGGTACGTTCGTCGCCATCCCGACGGCGATTCCGCTCGTCCCGTTGACGAGGAAGTTCGGGAAACGTGCCGGTAAGACGACCGGTTCTTTCTCTTCCCCATCAAAGTTTGCTTGGTAATCGATTGTGTTTTTGCCGATATCACGTACGAGTTCCATCGCAATCTTCGACATCCGGGCTTCCGTGTAACGCATTGCAGCCGCGGAGTCACCATCGACCGAACCGAAGTTACCGTGACCGTCGACAAGCTCATAACGATAGCTGAAGTCTTGCGCCATACGAACCATCGTCTCATAGACGGCCGAATCACCGTGCGGGTGATACTTACCGATGACGTCACCGACAACACGAGCCGACTTCTTATGTGGCTTATCTGCACGGATACCGAGCTCGTTCATCGCATAAAGAATCCGACGGTGAACCGGCTTCAAGCCGTCTCGTACGTCTGGAAGGGCACGTGACACGATAACGCTCATCGCATAG
Organism: Exiguobacterium sp. s150; assembly: GCF_018618435.1. Classification (NCBI taxonomy): domain Bacteria; kingdom Bacillati; phylum Bacillota; class Bacilli; order Caryophanales; genus Exiguobacterium; species Exiguobacterium sp. s150. The sequence continues at coordinate 3,785 of NZ_JACSMC010000019.1, forward strand.
TCCATGAATGACGTACGCATCTCTTGGCTAATATTTATATCCTTGATATTTTCATGTTCTGCCATTCGTTATTGCCTACCCTTCTGTTTAAATATCGAGGTTTTTCACGTAATGCGCATGTGACTGGATGAAGTCGCGACGCGGTTCGACATTGTCGCCCATGAGCGTCTCAAAGATTTCATCTGCCTCGATGGCGTCTTGAAGGTCGACCCGAAGCATCGAACGCGACTCTGGATTCATCGTCGTGCTCCATAACTGCTCAGGATCCATCTCCCCGAGACCTTTGTAACGTTGTACGCTATATCGTGCATTCTCAGGAAGGCGTTTAATCGCTTCCTGTAATTCACGGTCGTTTTGGACGTAGACGATCTCTTTCCCATGCTTCACACCATAGAGCGGTGGCTGGGCGATATAGACGTAGCCACTCTCGATGAGCGGACGCATATACCGATAGAAGAACGTCAAAAGGAGTGTCCGGATGTGGGCACCATCGACGTCGGCATCGGTCATGATGATGAGTTTATGGTAACGGGCTTTCCCTAAATCGAATTCTTCTGCGATTCCAGTGCCGAGCGCCGTGATGATTGTCCGGACTTCTTGGTTCGCCAAGATTTTATCGAGTCGTGCTTTCTCGACGTTGATGATTTTACCGCGAATCGGCAAAATTGCTTGGAAGTGACGGTCGCGACCAGACTTCGCCGATCCACCGGCCGAATCCCCCTCAACGATGTACAGTTCAGACTTCGACGCGTCTTTTGACGAACAGTCGGCCAATTTCCCTGGCAATGAACTGACTTCGAGGATGCCTTTCCGGCGTGTCATCTCACGGGCGCGTTTCGCCGCGAGACGGGCGCGGGCTGCCATCAAGCCTTTATCGACAATCAATCGACCGATCGACGGGTTTTCAAGCAAGAACTGCTCGAACGTGTCCGTGAAAAGTGAGTCTGTGGCTGTACGCGCATCCGCGTTACCAAGTTTCGTCTTCGTCTGTCCTTCGAACTGTGGTGACGGGTGTTTGACCGACACGATTGCGGTCAATCCTTCACGTACGTCATCGCCTGACAAACTGCCGTCGGCTTCTTTCATCAAACCGAAGCGTTTCGCGTAATCGTTAATCGAACGTGTGAGCGCCGTCTTGAAGCCCGTCTCGTGCGTCCCGCCTTCGTGTGTCGGGATGTTGTTCGTGAACGAATAGATGTTGCTGGCGAAGCCTTCGTTGTACTGGAGCGCGATTTCGACTTCGATGCCGTCTTTCGTTCCATGCACGTAGACCGGCTCCTCGTGAATCGACGCTTTCGAGCGGTTCAAGTGTTCAACGTACGACTTGATTCCACCCTCATAGTGATAGTTCCGTTCCATCAATTCGTCGCCACGGTCGTCCTTGGCGATAATGCGCAAACCTTTATTCAAGAAGGCAAGTTCACGGAGGCGCGTCGCGAGTAAGTCGAAATCGTACTCGAGCGTCTCTTGGAAGATATCGCCGTCTGGGAAGAAGCGGACGGTCGTTCCCGTCGTATCTGTCGTGCCGACGATTTCAAGTTCGCCTTGAGGCACACCACGTTTGAACGATTGATAGTAGACGTTTCCGTTACGACGGACGAATACTTCGAGCTTCGTTGACAAGGCGTTGACGACAGACGCACCAACACCGTGCAGACCACCCGATACTTTATAACCGCCACCGCCGAACTTACCACCGGCGTGAAGTACTGTGAAGATGACTTCGACGGCCGGGCGTCCTGTTTTCTTTTGGATATCGACCGGGATGCCTCGTCCATTGTCTTCGACGACGATCGAGTTTCCTGGTTCGACTGTCACGGTGATCGTGTCACAATGACCGGCGAGCGCTTCGTCAATCGAGTTATCGACGATTTCCCACACTAAGTGGTGAAGACCGCGCGAACTCGTCGAACCGATATACATCCCCGGGCGTTTACGGACAGCCTCTAAACCTTCAAGTACTTGAATCTGATCGGCACCGTAGTCTTGCATTTGTTTTTCGTTTTCGTTACTCATCGGTTTTGTTCACCTACTATACATGAATTGGTGTTCGTCTTAATTGTGCTTCATACAGAATCCGATTCGACTTCGCCTTGTTTCACGTGAAACACTTTAGCTTGTTGAATCGTCTCATGGGCAATGCCATCAATATTGGTCGTCGTCAGGATGGTTTGAACTTTTTTGCCCATCGTGTCGAGCAGATGGGTTTGGCGATGATCATCGAGTTCTGACAAGACGTCGTCTAACAATAAGAGCGGGTATTCCCCGACCTCTTCGTGAATCAATTCAATCTCCGCTAACTTGAGTGACAAGGCCGCAGTGCGTTGCTGACCTTGTGAACCGAACGTTTGGACGTTTCGATCGTTCACGAACAGTTCGAAATCATCACGATGTGGACCGAATAGCGTCACACCGCGTCTTCGTTCGTTCTCTCTTATTTTATCAAACTTTTGACGATACGTTTCAAACATCTGTTCTTTCGGGTAACGTTCTTTTTGGAACGTGTCCGAGACGTATTGAATCGTCAACGTCTCCATGTCCCGCGTGATACCCGCGTGAATCGGTCCGGCCCATTTTTCGAGTTGGTCGATGAAGTGATGCCGTCTTGAAACGATTTTCACAGCGACTTCAATCAACTGATCGGTCAGGACTTCAAGTAGCGTCTCGTCCCCGCCTTTTATCGACAGTTGCTTCAAGAGGGCGTTCCGTTGCTTCAGCGTCTTCAAGTATTGATTTAAATCGTGCAAGTAAATCGGGCTCACTTGTCCGATTTCCATATCTAAAAATCGTCTCCGTCCTTGAGGACTGCCTTTGACGATCGCGAGATCTTCCGGGGCAAACAAGACGACGTTGAACGCACCGACGTAATCGCTTAAGCGTCGTTGCTCAAGATGGTTCAGTTTCGCCTTCTTCCCTTTTGCGGAGAACGTGAGCGATTGAACCGTCTCACCGGTCCGCTTATGAATTCGTCCTTCGATGAGCGCAGCGTCGGACTCCCAGCCAATCAACTCACGATCTTGTGTCGTCCGATGGGATTTAGCCAGCGCAAGTACGTAAATCGATTCGAGCAGATTTGTTTTCCCTTGGGCGTTCTCCCCGATTAGAACGTTCGTCTGTTCTGAAAAGTCGAGCTCAAGGGCTTCGTAGTTGCGGTAGTTTTGCAATCGGATCGACATTAAACGCACGTTAGTTGCCCTCGATTTGGAAATCTCCGAAGCCTTCGACTTCAATCTTGTCGCCATCGCGTAGTTTACGGCCTCGACGTTGGTCTACTTCCCCGTTCACTTTGATTTGAACGTCTTCCAAGAAAAACTTCGCTTGACCTCCGCTCGAGATGATATCTGCTAATTTCAAAAATTGTCCGAGTGTCACATACTCGGTTGTAATCGACACTTTATTCATGTCGTCACTCCCTTTCCTTCATACTAATTACAAAAAATCGCCATACTTATTAGTTTATCGAAAAACGTCGAATAAGGCAAAAAACGGGGATGACAAGGCACACGACCTTATCATCCCCTTACCTGTTCGTCCCGCTTACGAAGTCCGAACCGGCAAAATCAACTGGAGCACACTATCTTGTTCGACCGGACGCAAGATGAACGGACGCATCGAACCCGTGAATTGAATCTCAATCTCTGAAGCGTCGAGGGCGCGGAGGGCATCCATGACAAATTTCGAGTTGAACGAAATCTTCAGTTCTTCCCCTTCGAGCGACAAGATGCTGACGCGCTCCGATACTTTTCCGACTTCTGGCGAATGCGAACTTACTTCAACCGTCGTCGCTTCTTCGGCGACGAACTTGATGACGTTATTCCGATCGGCACGGGCCAACAGTGAAGCACGGTCAATCGCTTGAAGGAAGTCTTTTGCATTCATCCGGACCGCTGTCCGGTATTCTTCCGGAATCAAGCGTGACGTGTCCGGATAGGCCCCATCGAGGAGACGTGAGAAGAAGGAGATGTTCTTCATGCGGAACAAGATTTGCTGATCCGTCAAAACGATTTCGATTGGCAACTCTTCACGATCGAGCAATTTCGCGAGTTCGTTGAGCGAGCGGCCCGGGACGACGACGTTTTGGAACGTCAAGTCGTTATCTGTCTCGAAACGAGCACGGCGAAGCGCCAAACGATGGCTGTCAGTCGCGACACATGTGAGGAACCCTTTTTCAGCCGAGAAGTTCACGCCAGTCAAAACGGGCCGTGTCTCTTGTGACGACACGGCGAAACTCGTCTGACGAATAATCGTCTTCAAGAGATCCGCTGGAAGATAGAAGCGACGGTCACTCGCGAGTTCAGGGAGACGTGGGTACTCGTCTGGGTCAAGACCATTCAAATGGAACTCGGCTTGGCCTGATTCGATCCGCGTCATGAAGTTCGGTGACACTTCGAGCGTCACTTCATTCGTTGGCAATTTCTTGACGATCTCACCGAGGAATCGAGCGTTCAAGACGACGCTACCTGCGCGTTTGATTTGAATGAGTTCAATCCCACCCTCTTCTACAGGAATCAATCGTTCAATCGAAATCTCTGTATCACTTCCAGTCAACGTTAACCCATCTGCATGCGCTTCAAGTTTCAATCCCGTAAGAATCGGAATCGTCGTTCGAGAAGCGACTGCTTTTGATACGTCTTGTACGGCTTGCATGAATACATCGCGTTGAATCGTTAAATGCATGTGGATAATTCCTCCTAAGTGAAATGAGTCAAAGTCATGATTCATAGTAATTATAATAGTATTAATTAAGTCATAATAGTAATAAGGGCTGTGGATACTGGGGATAAGTGCCTTCAACCACTCGTGTTAAGCCATTTTGCCTGTGAATAACTTGTGGATAACTAAGGTGGTTTATCCACAGGATATCCACAAGAAAAAACATCTTGTTTACGACAAGGCTTTCTTTAACGTTTGAATCGTCTCTTGCATCTCAGGATCATTCTTCAACAACGTGCTGATTTTCTCATGGGCATGGATGACCGTCGTATGATCGCGTCCCCCAAACTCTTCCCCAATCTTTGGCAAAGAACTCTCCGTCATCTCCCGTGATAAATACATCGCGATTTGGCGCGGGAAAGCGAGCGTCTTCGTCCGTTTCTTCGCTTTTAGCTCGTCGACTTCTATATTAAAGTGACGTCCGACGATCTCTTGGATGTCTCGGATGACAACCTTTCTCGCTTCTTGGACCGGCATGATGTTGTGAAGCGCCTCAGCGGCCACATCCGGATCAATCGGACGACCGACGAGTTTCGCGTAAGCGACGACTCGAGTCAACGCCCCTTCGAGCTCACGAATGTTCGTATCGATTTGATTGGCGATATACAACATGACGTCGTTCGAGATATCGAGCTCTTCCGCCGTCGCCTTTTTACGCAGGATAGCGATTCGCGTTTCCAAGTCGGGTGGCGTGATGTCCGTAATGAGTCCCCACTCGAAACGTGAGCGCAAACGATCCTCAAGCGTCGGGATTTCCTTCGGTGGACGGTCACTCGAGATAACGATTTGTTTCTGATCGTTGTGGAGCGCGTTGAACGTGTGAAAAAACTCTTCCTGCGTCTGTTCTTTACCGGCCAAGAACTGAATGTCATCGATTAAGAGGACGTCGATATTCCGGTAACGGTTGCGGAACTCTTCCGTCTTGTTATCCCGAATCGAGTTGATGAACTCGTTCGTGAACTTCTCAGAAGATACGTAAGCGATACGGGCCCCGGGCTTCTGCCCTTTCACATAATGCCCAATCGCATGCATGAGGTGGGTCTTGCCTAACCCGACACCCCCGTAAATGAAGAGCGGGTTGTATGCTCGTGCCGGTGCTTCCGCGACGGCAAGCGACGCAGCATGGGCAAACCGGTTTCCTGAACCGATGACGAACGTCTCGAAGACGTATTTGTCGTTCAGTTGACCGAGACTTGCCTCCTCTTTTGATTGAACTGGAATCGGTTGCTCTTTCGTTTCCGTGACCGCGATCGTCTCTTTTACCCGTCCGTCCGCAGGTGCATACTTGTGTGCTTGTGACTCTTCAATAAAATGAATCTCAAGTTGACTGTTCGTCACTTCTTCAATCGTATCTTGCAAGAGCGACAAGTATTGGCGCTCAAGCCACGTCACGATGAAGCTAGCTGGCGCCGAGACGACGAGCGTCGTCCCCATCAAAGATATGCCTTCGGTCGATTTCAACCACATATCGAAACTTGCTTTCGGTGTTCGTTCCTCTTCTTCAATCAACGACAACACGTTTCTCCAAATCTCTTGAGCATTGTTCAATGAAAGACCTCCTTTACCGGTTATGTAGGCGAAACTTATTCACACGATATACACAATCACTATTCTATAGTAGATACTAGGATTATCCACAGAGAACAAAAACTGTGGATAAAGTTATCCACACGGTGTTCATGTTGGGGATAACAGTTATCCACAGTCTGTGTATATCTTGTTTTGCCTAAAAGTTCATCCACAAGTTTGTGCACATTCAGTTTATCAAAATAAAATAGACGTGGCAACGCTTTTCGGTATTTATCCACAGATAAGAAAAACAATCCACAGGCAGTTATCCACATGCTGTGTATAGTGTGGATAAACTGTGGATATGTTGTGGATAACGAGCGATAGAGAATGAGAAATGAAAAAAGTTATACACAAAAGAGGAAGCGGCAAAAGTAGAGAAAGTTTTTGTAAGAGAGGAAAACGAAAATATTAAAATCAACGCGTTTATTTTGTTGAAAAAAGAGGAGTTATTCACATATAGGTGTGGATAACTAATAAAGAATGTGGATAAAATGGCTTCGTTGGGCTATTTGTAAAGAAGACACCCATAATCGTGTTAACGTTTCGTCAATCTTTCCTTCCTTTGTGGATGCAAACCATTGGAAGGACCACCACAATCGTCCAAATCGGATGATCGGTCTTCGTTGTCTTCCTTTCCCACGAAAACCTCAGGAAAATGGATTGACATTCAGAGTAACAGTTTATATAATCTTAAAGACTGCCTTAAATGAAACTATAACTTGCTAATAGAGCGTTAACCTTGAGGAGGTGCTTAACCATGAAACCAACGTTTAACCCGAACAACCGTAAGCGTAAAAAAGTTCACGGATTCCGTGCGCGTATGGCGACGAAAAACGGCCGCAACATTCTTGCAGCTCGCCGTCGTAAAGGCCGCAAAGCCTTGACTGTCTAATGTAAACTCACAAGATTGCCTGAGGATCTCTCCTCGGGCAATCTTTTTTTTGTCACAATCGCATTGAAAACGTTGATTCGCCCTCGTTGAATCGAAAGGGATATGGTATGATGTTAGTTGACGATTTTTGAACCGAAGGATGGAGTGAGAATTTTGAAAAAAGAATACCGTTTGCAAAAGAATGAAGAGTTCCAAGCGGTGTTTCGCGAAGGACACTCCGTGGCCAATCGTCAGTTTGTCGTCTACACGCTCAAAGCGGATCAAGCGCATTTTCGAGTTGGTCTTTCCGTCAGCAAGAAGTTAGGAAACGCTGTGGAACGAAACCGGATGAAACGACTCATGCGTGAATCGCTTCGCTTGCTTGAACCGAACGTCGCCCCTCATCAATATGTCATCATCGCGCGGAAACCGGCGACGACGCTCACGCAAGATGAAGTGACGGAGAGCTTGAAGCATGTGTTTAAACGTGCGAAAGTTTGGAAATCAAGATAAGCCGACCGCTCATGACAATTCGGACTTGTTCTTTCATATATAACGCGAACGAATCAGGATTGACCGATAGACGTGGGATGAAGCAAAAAAGAATCGATACAGAAAGTGTAGGAGGAACTATGAGCAAACAGCTAAAATTAGGATTGTTAGCCGTTATGACCGGTGCCATTTTATTGATGGCCGGTTGTGTCGACCCTTCGACGATCCAAGGAGAGCCGATCACGGCTGAGACAGAAGGCTTTTGGGCGAAATACTTTGTTTGGCCACTTGCCTGGTTATTGAAAGAAGTAGCGTACTTGATTGGCGGGACATGGCAGTACGGTTACTCGATTATCGTTGCGACGATCATCGTCCGTCTGTTGATTTTACCGCTCATGATCAAACAAACGAAGAGCATGGGTGCGATGCAAGTATTGCAACCGGAAATGTTGAAGCTTCGTGAGAAGTACAGCTCAAAAGACCAAGAGACACAGCGTAAACTGCAAGAAGAAATGATGAAAATGTATCAAGAGTACCAAATCAACCCGCTCGCAGGTTGTTTGCCAATCTTGATTCAAATGCCGATTCTTTTCGCTTTCTATGACGCGATTCGTCGGACGCCTGAAATCTTCGAAGCCCGTTTCCTCTGGTTCGACCTTGGGGCACCAGACCCGACGTTCATCTTGCCGATCTTAGCGGCTGTATTGACATACGCCCAACAAAAAATCTCGATGGCCGGTCAAGAACAGAACCCGCAGTTGAAAATGATGCTCTACATCTTCCCGGTCATGATCTTCGTCATGTCGATCACCCTTCCGGCCGCGCTCTCGATGTACTGGGTCGTTGGTTACATCATCTCGATTATCGTGACGATGGCCATCATGCTCCCGATGCGTGAGAAGATGAAGGTTCAAGCGGAAGCGAAGATTGCGGCGAAAGAAGCAGAACGTGCCGCCCTCGCGGAAGAAGAAAAGAAGAACAAAAAGAAAAAACGTAAATAATATGCCAGACTGCGAATCGTGAATTCGCAGTCTTTTTTGTTTATGACGTAAGTTTGAGCAAAGGCGGGAATAGAAGAGAGAAAGGGTGTTGATAGCTGAAGAAAGGAGTCTTTCCTATGGAGACGTTAATTAAGCGGTTGGAGCGTTCGACGCTCGTCCAGGCAGCGGTTTATGTGCTCGTCGGCCTATTCATTTTATGGAATCCGCGTTTCTTCTTTGACATCATCGTCTATTTGGTAGCTGGCTATTTTGCTATTCTCGGACTTTGGGCCATCGTGCAAGGGATGCGCCATCGTCGCGACGGCTTGCCTCCATCCTTTTTTATGGGCATCGTTTATTTGGTGATGGCGCTCATCGTCTTCTTTTTCGCAGAAGTGCTCGCGAGCCTACTCCCAATCTTTATCGGTTTACTGTTTTTGTTCGGAGGCATCATCCGACTCGTTCAGGCGTTTGGCTATCGCCGTGTGATGGCGAACCGGTGGATGTACTTTCTAGTGACGAGTATATTATGGATCGGGATCGGACTTCTCCTATTGACGAACCCGTTCAGTAGCCTGCTCGTCTTGTTCCAATTGTTCGGCGGCTTCTTGATTGCCGTAGGGATGATGGAGCTCGTCTTGTATTTCACGCTGCGCCGATCGAGACGCCAAGTCGTATAAAGAGCCGCCTCACGCGAGGCGGCTCTTTTCACGATGTAGCAACTGTCGATAAAACGTCTCGATTCGCTCGAAGCCCACGATGGAAGTCAAGAACGTCTCCTCTGATTCAAGGCGACGGACGTATTCCGCGGCAGCGGAAGCATGCTGCGACGGGGTTAACCGTTCGTACCAATCACGGAGCGGGATGAGGCCACGAGCCGCCACATCCTTCAAGCCGAGCGTCGAACGGGACGAATCGTAATGGGCGGCGAGCGCGTAAACGAAATGACTCATGCCTTGGCGGAGCATCTCGGTCGCCCAGATGTCATTGCCACGGTCACGTGCTTTCGTATATTGGAAAAAGAACCAAACCGCGTCAAACGCATGGTTAAAGAGCGCGTCGTCCGACAACGTCAGCTTCGAGCGGTGCGATTTCAGTCGCGCCTCAGGGTCGTACAGAACGGTCAACTCGTCCTGATCGTTCAACGTTTCGATCGTGACGGTGAACAAATCGACGTGTAAGAAATCGTCATACACGACGATGAGCTGCGGGGCGACGATATGAATCTCATCGGTTAATAAGATTGGACGATACGCGGCGAGATGGTCACGCCGTCGCGTTAAAAACGAAGCCACGTCCCCATCAGCGACGAGGACGTATAAGTCGACGTCGGAATGCTCGTCCCCTTCACCGCGGCCGAACGATCCCTTCAAAAAAATCGCTTCGACAGCGTCATCCTTACGTAACGCCTCCGTCAGTGTTTGGATGGCTACTTGTTGTCGCATCAAATCCACTCCTCCATTGGAAATATATTACTTTATTGTACGAAAATGAGTCGGGGGAATGCAATGAAATCCTGAGATGTCCGACCCTTTCGTTCAAGTCAAATATCGTGTATAGTAGGTTCGTTATGCATATGATAGAAGAAGCTTTGGAGTTTGGAGGGAGAGAACGATGCTAGAGTTTGACACGATTACAGCCATCTCGACACCGATGGGTGAAGGGGCAATCGGAATCGTCCGCTTGTCCGGGGACCGGTCCGTCGAGACGGTGGCACGCGTATTTTCTGGAAAAAACTTGACGGAAGTCGAGTCACATACGATTCATTACGGCAAATTGAAGCGTCCGGACACGGAAGAAGTCGTGGACGAAGTGATGGTCAGCATCATGCGGGCGCCGAAGACGTTCACACGAGAAGACGTCGTCGAAATCAATTGCCACGGTGGGATTGTCGCGGTCAATCGTGTCCTCGAGTTGATCCTCGAACAACCGAACGTCCGCTTAGCAGAACCAGGCGAGTTCACGAAACGCGCCTTTTTAAACGGCCGCATCGACTTGTCACAAGCCGAGGCTGTTATGGACTTGATTCGCGCCAAGACGGACCGGGCCATGAACGTGGCGATGTCTCAGATGGAGGGACGTTTGTCCCGTCTCGTCCGTGAATTGCGCCAGCAGTTGCTCGAGACCATCGCGGCCGTCGAAGTGAATATCGACTATCCGGAGTATGACGCTGAAGAAATGACGCAAGCGATCGTCGAAGAGAAGGCCGGAGAAGTGAAGCGGATTCTCGAGCAACTGCTTGAGACGGCCCGTCAAGGCAAGATTCTGCGGGAGGGCCTCGCCACGGCGATCATCGGTCGCCCGAACGTCGGAAAGTCGTCGCTCATGAACACGCTTGTGCAAGAGACGAAAGCGATCGTGACGGATATCGCCGGGACGACGCGCGATACGATTGAAGAATACGTCAACGTCAAAGGGGTACCGCTCAAACTGATCGATACGGCCGGGATTCGGGAAACCGAAGACATCGTCGAACGGATTGGGGTTGAGAAGTCACGGCAAGCACTCGCCGGCGCAGACTTGATTCTACTCGTCTTGAACGGGCACGAAGGACTGACACCGGAAGATGAGGCGTTATTCGAAGCGATTTCAGGCATGAACGCCATCATTATCATCAATAAGACGGACTTGCCACAAAACATGGATTCTTCTAAGCTAGAGAAACTAGCGGCAGGGCGTCCGATTGTCGCCACCTCGCTGTTACTAGAAGAAGGAATCGATGCGCTCGAGAAGGCGATCTCGAACTTGTTCTTCGCTAAAGGGGTCGAGTCACAGGACATGACGTATATCTCGAACGCACGACACATTCAACTCATCAAACAGACGATTGAGCAAATCGATGAGGCGCTCGGTAGCGCCCTCATGAACATGCCGATCGATATGGTACAAATCGATTTACGACGAGCGTGGGATACGCTCGGCGAAATCAATGGAGATACGGTCCAAGAAAGCTTGATTGACCAACTCTTTTCACAGTTTTGTCTTGGTAAATAATAAGGAGGAAATACTATGGCTTACACGGCAGGCGAGTTTGACGTCATCGTCATCGGAGCCGGGCACGCAGGCATCGAGGCGGCACTTGCGTCGGCGCGCATGGGCGCGAAAACGGCGATGCTGACGATGAACCCAGACATGGTCGGGTTCATGTATTGCAACCCGTCAATTGGCGGACCGGCGAAAGGGATTGTCGTCCGCGAAATTGATGCGCTCGGCGGCGAGATGGCGAAAGCGATTGACGCGACATACATTCAAATGAAGATGCTCAACACTTCGAAAGGTCCGGCGGTACGCGCGCTACGTGCCCAGGCGGACAAGTTCCAATATCAAAATCATATGAAAAAAGTGCTTGAAGACGAACCGAACCTATTACTTCGTCAAGCGCTCGTCGAACGCTTCCTCATCGAGGACGGGAAAATCGCCGGTGTCGTGACGAACACGGGATCGGAATATCGCGCCAAGGCGGTCATCGTCACGACGGGGACGTTCATGCGCGGTCAAATCATCATCGGCGAACTGTCGTATGAGAGCGGCCCGAACAACCAGATGCCATCGGTCGAACTGTCGAAGCATCTCGAAGAACTCGGGATTGAGCTCGTCCGTTTCAAAACCGGCACACCGCCTCGTATCGACGGGAAGACGATTGACTATTCGAAGACGGAGATTCAGCCGGGTGACGACAATCCGTCGCTGTTCTCGTACACGTCAAAAGACCTCGACCCGATTGAACAGATTCCGTGCTGGCTCACGTACACGAGCGAGCGGACCCATCAATTGATTGACGAGAACTTGCATCGTTCACCGATGTACTCAGGCGCAATCAAAGGGACCGGTCCACGCTATTGCCCATCGATTGAAGACAAGGTCGTCCGTTTTAACGATAAACCACGTCACCAAATCTTCCTCGAGCCGGAAGGGCGTGACACGGAAGAGATTTACGTGCAAGGCTTCTCGACGAGTATGCCAGAAGACGTACAACATCAAATGCTCCGGACGATTCCGGGACTTGAGAATTCCGAGATGATGCGACCGGGCTACGCGATCGAATACGATGCGGTCGTCCCGACTCAGCTTTGGCCGACACTCGAGACGAAGGCGATCGAAGGACTGTTCACGGCCGGACAAATCAATGGGACGAGCGGATATGAGGAAGCGGCCGGACAAGGCGTCATGGCCGGTATTAACGCCGCGTGTAAGGTGCTCGGGAAAGACCCGGTCATCTTGGATCGCTCACAAGCGTATATCGGCGTCTTGATTGACGACCTCGTCACGAAAGGAACGAACGAACCGTACCGTCTCTTGACGTCACGGGCCGAGTATCGGTTGTTGTTGCGTCACGACAACGCTGACCTTCGCTTGAGCGACATCGGTCATGAAATCGGCTTGCTCTCAGAAGAGCGTCAAACACAATTGAACGAGAAGCGCGAAGCAATCGCGACAGAAGTGAAACGATTGGAGTCGCTCGTCGTCAAGCCGACGGAAGAGATGAACGCGATGCTCGAGTCAGTCGGGGCGAACCCGCTGAAAGAAGCGACACATGCGAACATCTTGTTGAAGCGACCGGAAGTGACGTACGCGGCACTCATGACCGTCGTGCCGGCACCGGTCGAATTGCCGGCTGACGTCGCCGAACAAGTCGAGATTCAAGTGAAGTATGAGGGGTATATCTCAAAACAACTTGAACAAGTCGAGAAGATGCGGCGTATGGAAGAAAAACGAATCCCTGAAAACCTCGACTATGACGCGATTGGCGGCTTAGCGACAGAGGCAAAACAAAAGTTGAAACAAGTGCGTCCGCTCTCGATTGGGCAAGCGTCACGTATTTCCGGGGTAAACCCGGCTGACGTGTCGATCTTACTCGTCTACATCGAGCAAGGACAATACGCGACGGTGGAGTGAGACGATGAACGAATCCCAATTTATTGAGGCGTTACAAGCAGAAGGGTTTGAATTGAGTGAGAAACAACTCGCTCAGTTCAAACGCTATTTCGAGATGCTCGTCGAATGGAACGAGAAGATGAACTTGACGGCCATCACCGATCAAGAAGAAGTTTATTTGAAGCATTTTTATGACTCGCTCAGCGCAGCGTTTCATTTTGACTTCACGACCGTCGAGACGGTATGTGACGTCGGAGCCGGCGCCGGATTCCCGAGCTTGCCGCTCAAAATTCTATACCCGCACCTTCATGTGACGATTATCGATTCCTTGAACAAGCGCATTACGTTTTTGAACGAGCTCGCGCTCGCGCTGGAACTTGAAGGCGTCGCGTTCCATCACGGACGGGCCGAGGAATTTGGAAAAAATAAAAAATTTCGTGAGCAATTTGATGTCGTGACGGCCCGTGCCGTCGCCCGAATGACGGTGCTCGCCGAGTACTGTTTACCACTTGCAAAAGTCGGTGGAACGTTCGTAGCGCTCAAAGCGGCGAAAGTTTCCGACGAGCTCGTGGACGCGAAAAACGCCTTGGCGGTACTCGGTGGGAAGGTAAAAGCGACACACCAGTTCCTATTGCCAGGAGAGATGAGTGAGCGTAATATCGTAATTGTAGATAAATTACGAAAAACGCCTGGGAAATATCCGCGTAAAGCGGGTACACCGGCGAAAGAGCCACTAATCTGAGTAATAGTGTTTCACGTGAAACTAAAAGCAGATTCCGGTGGGAGTCTGCTTATTTTTTTACATAAGGGGTGCCGACGTTGAAAAAAACATTTGCCAAGTGGTTTGGAAATCGAGAAGAAGTGGCCGTCACGGAAATGGCGCAAGTCAAGCCGCACGACCAAGTAGAAGAGATCCCGTTGTCGCTTTTGCTTCCGAACCGCTATCAACCGCGTAAAGTGTTCGAGCCGGCTAAAATTGAAGAACTGGCCGTGACGATTCAAGAGCATGGTCTGCTCCAACCGATCGTCGTCAGACGGGTCGAACTCGACCGCTACGAAATCATCGCCGGGGAGCGACGTTTTCGTGCGGCCAAATCGCTCGGTTGGTCATCGATTCCGGCCATCGTGCGCGATATGGATGACGATACGACCGCCGCACTCGCATTGATCGAGAACTTGCAGCGCGAGCAGCTCAGCCCGATTGAAGAAGCGGAGGCGTACGAGCGTCTGTTGGCGATGAACGGGTTGACACAAGCCGCGCTTGCGAAAAGTCTCGGAAAGAGCCAGTCGACCATCGCGAACAAGTTACGTCTGTTGAAATTGCCGGAAGACGTCAAACATTGCTTGCGCGATCGTCAAATCAACGAGCGGCATGCCCGTGCCTTGTTGCCGTTAAAAGACGAACGGTTGCAATTAGAAGTGCTCATCGAGATTATCGAGCAAGAGTACAACGTCAAAGAGACGGAGCAACGCGTCGAATTTTTACTCACACCGATTGAGGAAGAGAAGCGCAAGCCGAAAAAACGGCCGCGTCGAACGAAGAGTTTTGCCCGTGACACACGAATCGCCATCAATACGATTCGTGACTCGGTCGAACTGATCGGAAAGACCGGCATCGAAGTGGAAACAGAAGAAGTCGAAGAAGACGGGTTCGTCGAGATTCGAATTCGAATCCCGAAAGCACGGCCACAACAGTGAGCCCGTGCTTTTTTCAATCATCGAAATAAAAAGGAGGAGCAACATGGAACGGTTACCGATTAAATTCATCCGCCCGAACCCGAACCAACCGAGGAAGCAATTCGAACCGCAACAGCTCGACGAGTTGCGCCAGTCGATTGAGCGGTACGGGGTGTTACAACCGATCGTCGTCCGTAAGGCGAGCGGATTTTATGAGATTATCGCCGGAGAACGACGTTATCAAGCGGCAAAGCTCGCCGGTAAATCAGAAATTCCGGCATTGATCGTGACGGCCGACTCGGACCGGGTCATGGAACTCGCCCTCATCGAAAACATTCAACGCGCCGACTTGAACGCGATTGAAGAGGCGCTCGCCTATGAACAGCTCATGCAGACGCTCGAGCTGACGCAACAGCAACTCGCAGAACGCGTCGGAAAGAGCCGGAGCCATGTGACGAACAGTTTGCGCCTACTCCGTCTGCCGAGCGCCGTTCAACATGCCGTCATGGTCGGAGAATTGACGATGGGGCATGCGCGTGCCATCACCGGGATGAAGTCCGAACAAGCGATGGAACAAATCGCGCGCCGGGTCATCGCCGAACAATGGACGGTACGTCGACTTGA
Source organism: Exiguobacterium sp. s150 (assembly GCF_018618435.1). Classification (NCBI taxonomy): domain Bacteria; kingdom Bacillati; phylum Bacillota; class Bacilli; order Caryophanales; genus Exiguobacterium; species Exiguobacterium sp. s150. Next base: position 19,589 of record NZ_JACSMC010000019.1, read on the forward strand.
ACGGTTTTTGCAAAAAGAGCGGACAGCAAAAAAGACGCTCAAACGCTCGAGCGCCGACGTCGAAGCTGTCGAAGCGGTTCTAGCGGAACGTCTTCAGATGGATGTATCGATTCGCCCCCGACGAAAAGGCGGCGTCCTCGAACTGAAATATTTCTCACAGGACGACCTCGAGCATCTGTTGACGCTCCTGTCGCCTCAAGATTTCGATTCGTCACGGGATTGACGGAGCCGGGTGATCGCCGCTTCTTCATGATGGAGCCGACCGATGCGTGCATCGAACTCGGCGAACCCTTCCGTGATGAAACGGGCGAGCTCATAGACGAGATGGAGGCGTGTGTTTTGTAAAATCATCATCTCCATGAAACCGCTCACGTTGACGACGGCTTTAATGTTGTATTCACCGACGGCAGGTAACTCTTTTTGGACACCGGCGCCCGGGGCGAGCGGTCCTTCTGAGAAGAAGACGTACCCGACGCTCGACAATCGACCGAGACAGGCGTCGATGGCGATGATGAGCGGCCGATGAAAGCGGGTCTGAATCTCGTGAAGCGTCTCGACGAGGTTTAACGCATGGACAGGCTTCGTAAGCGTCCCATAGACGTATAAATTACGAACCGACTTTTCTTCGAGAAACGTACCGACCAGAGGACCGAGCGAGTCGCCGGTCGAACGATCGGAGCCGATGCAGACGAGGACGATGGGACGATGCGCCTCGCTCGCCAACTGCTCGTGCAGCTGGTCAGCGAATAGCTGTGAACCGCTCCGTTCGGTATGTTCGATGAAGAACGAGTAGGGTTTGTGTGGTTTTAAGCGAAACGGCATGAATCTCATCCTCTCTTCTGAGCTGCAGAACGTCTAGTTGCCTTGTCGGAAAGATACCGTACTATCCCATTCCCAAAACGTTGAAACTTATAACGTCTGGATGTAGCGTTTGAGAAAAGTCGTAAAGTATGTTTTGATGGGTTAGAATATACGATTTTACGAGGTGAAAACATGGCTTCACAAAATACAGACCCAACTGATTTGTCATCAGTGGCGGATCAGACGATTGAGAACGTCAACCGGTTCGTCGCTTACTTTCAAGATACCGAGATGTGGATCGGCTTCGGTTTCAAGCTCGCCGGCGTCGCGCTCATCATCTTGGCACTCTATATCGCATCACGCATTTTGACGTCGATGGTACAACGCGTCTTCACGTTACGCAAAATCCATGAAGACAACATCGTCGCCCAGCGCCAAAACGAGACGTTATTGAAACTGGCGCAAAATACGATTCGTTACGTGCTCGGCCTCGTCATGATTTTGACGGTGCTCGGCCAGTTCGGCGTCAACATCGCCGGTTTGATTGCGTCGGCCGGGGTTGCCGGTCTTGCGATCTCGTTCGGCGCGCAGAACTTGGTCAAGGACGTCATCACGGGCGCGTTCATCATCTTTGAAAACCAATATAAGAACGGGGACTACGTCAACTTGAACCAGCAAGTCGATGGAACGGTCATCGAAGTCGGGATTCGGACGACGAAGCTGAAAGGTTTGAACGGCCAAGTGACGATTATCCCGAACGGTCAAATCATGCAAGTGACGAACTATTCGCTTGAGAACAGTGTCGCCGTCGTCGATATCGGTGTCGCCTATGAAGAAGATATGGGTAAAGTCGAGACGGCGCTAAAAGAGATCGCGAAGACGGTCGAAGCGAAATATCACGACTTGTTCATTCAACCGATCACACTCGCCGGCGTCCAATCGCTCGGACCGTCTGAAGTCGTCTATCGACTCATGGCCGAGGTGCCGCCGACACAACACTTCGCGGCCGGCCGCATTTTGCATAAAGAATTGAAGGCGGGACTAGACGAGCGTGGCATCGAGATTCCGTACCCACGCACGGTCATGATGTCGCCGACTACCTCGACTAAAGGAGCGCCTGGAGATGCAAGCTAAATCGTATGAGTTAAACGATTATGTGGAAATGAAGAAGCCGCACGCCTGCAAGACGAACCGTTGGCAAGTGACACGGGTCGGGATGGACATCCGCATCAAATGCCAAGGCTGCGGTGCGAGCGTGCTCATGCCACGTCGCGATTTTGATAAGCGATTAAAGAAAGTGCTTAAAGAAGAAAACGCCGCTGAATAAGAGGCGTTTTTCTTTACGTTCACGTGTTGAGTTGCGGTTTAATCGTGGACTAACTATAATTGTGAAGGATGTGACGGTGTGGTGTACTCAATGTACCCACTCCACAGACGGATCAACATTTCCCGGAAAACCCGGATGAGGAGGACATACAAGTGGGATTAACAGCAGGAATCGTCGGATTGCCGAACGTCGGGAAATCGACATTATTTAACGCGATTACGCAAGCAGGTGTAGAGGCGGCCAACTATCCGTTCGCTACGATCGACCCGAACGTCGGTGTCGTCGAAGTACCGGATTCACGCCTTGATCGGTTGACGGAACTCGTTCAACCGAAAAAGACGGTACCGACCGCGTTCGAATTCACGGACATCGCCGGAATTGTCAAAGGAGCGTCAAAAGGGGAAGGGCTTGGCAACAAGTTCCTCGCCAACATTCGTGAAGTCGATGCGATTTGCCAAGTCGTCCGTTGTTTTGAAGACGACAACATCACGCACGTCGCCGGTAAAGTGTCGCCAATCGATGACATCACGACCATCAACCTCGAATTGATTTTGGCGGACCTTGAACTCGTCGAGAAACGCATCACGCGCGTTCAAAAGATGGTGAAGTCAAAAGATAAAGGCGCCGCACAAGAACTCGAGGCACTTGAAATCGTGCAAGCGGTGCTCGAGTCAGAGCGTCCAGCCCGCGTCGCGGAATTGACAGATGAACAACTCGCCATCGTCAAGCATTTCCAATTGCTCACGATGAAGCCGATGCTTTACGTCGCAAACGTAAGCGAAGACGAAGTGGCAGACTCGGATAACAATCCGTATGTACAAGCAGTTCGCGAGCACGCAGCGACAGAAGGCGCAAAAGTCATTGTCATCTGCGCCCGCATCGAAGAAGAGATTTCTGAGCTCGAGCCAGAAGAGCGTCTTGAATTCTTGCAAGACCTCGGCATCGAGGAGTCGGGTCTCGACCAATTAATTCGTGCTGCCTACTCTACGCTCGGACTCGCGACTTATTTCACGGCGGGTGAAAAAGAAGTGCGCGCGTGGACGTTTAAACAGGGTATGAAAGCACCGCAATGTGCGGGTGTCATCCACTCGGACTTCGAACGCGGATTCATCCGTGCCGAAGTCGTGTCATTTGACGATCTTTCAGCCGCTGGCAACATGACGACGGTAAAAGAGCAAGGGAAGCTTCGCTCAGAAGGAAAAGAGTATGTCTTCGCCGACGGTGATGTCGTTACGTTCCGTTTCAACGTCTAAGTCAATTTACGAAAATGTGTTGTAAAACGAAGAGAAGTTTGATAGTATATTATGACGTGAGTAAAACAATTGTTTGCTCCTTGCTCCTACAACCGGTAGGAGCCGTTAGTCCAAGAGGAGGTGAAAGATAATGCGTAAATACGAACTTCTTTACATTATCCGTCCATCAGTTGATGAGGAAGCGAAGAAAGCTTTGATCGAGCGCTTCAACAACGTCATCACTGACAACGGTGGTACTGTTGATAAAACAACAGACATGGGTAAACGTCGTTTCGCTTACGAAATCAACAAGATGCGCGAAGGACACTACGTTCTTCTTAACATCACTGCTGAGCCGAAAGCGATTCAAGAAACAGAGCGTCTCATGAAGATCTCTGATGACGTTGTCCGTCAAATGACAACTAAAGACGAGCGTTGATTCTTGACGCTTCATATTGCGAAAGGGGAGCTTTGAGATGATTAACCGAGTTGTGTTAGTTGGTCGATTGACACGCGATCCAGAAATGCGTTACACGCAGAGCGGCATCGCCGTAACTCGCTTTACTCTCGCTTGCGATCGTCCATTCACTGGACAAGATGGGAAGCGCGAGGCGGACTTCATTGATTGTGTCGTATGGCGCAAACAGGCAGAGAACGTGGCACAATATTTGAAAAAAGGCAGCATGGCCGGCGTAGACGGTCGCCTTCAAATCAGTAGTTACGAAGGTCAAGATGGCCAACGTCGTTACCGGGCAGAAGTCGTAGCCGATAGCGTACGCTTCCTTGAACCACGCGGAGCCTCAGGGCAACGTGATACAGCACCGGCTGGAGATGTCTTCGGTGGTGGTGAGTCAAGTGGGTCAGGATGGGGCGCAGCCGCTTCTTCGACTTCATCTCAGTCCTCGAACTCAAACAAAGGTTTTGACGCCGACCCGTTCTCGGGCGGAGGCAAAATCGACTTATCGGATGACGATCTACCATTTTGATCGAGCCGATTCGAAACTAAACTTATAAAGGAGGTCTTCACATGGCACGTCGTCCAGGAGGTCGTCGTCGTCGTAAAGTATGTTTCTTTACGTCGAACAACATCACTCATATCGATTATAAAGACGTAGAATTGCTCAAACGCTTCGTTTCGGAGCGTGGTAAAATTCTTCCACGTCGTGTGACTGGTACTTCAGCGAAATACCAACGTCCACTTACTGTCGCTATCAAGCGCTCACGTCAAATGGCTTTGCTTCCATACGTTGCAGAGTAATCTTGGCGCACGACTTATCCTTCGGGATAAGTCGTTTTTTGTTTATCGTCGGAGTGTAAGTCGAACGGACGGATATGGTATGATAAAGCAGAAACCATTTCGACATCATGGGTGTTTGACACTCATTTTAGGAGGCATACATGCACAGTGGTGAAGCAATAACATCCGTGAAGAACCAATCAAAGCACGCGCTCCCTTACGTGTTCGGGATCCTTGCTGCGTTCGGATTGGCGTTCTACAACATCGTGGCAGCGGTCACCCTGTTCGTTTTCACGCTGATTTTCTTCATCTATCAACAAGTGACGATTCGCCGGCAACGTAGAGCGTGGGAACAGTACGTTCACTTGCTGTCCCACCGGATTGAAGACGTCGGGAAAGAAGCGTTGACCGGGATGCCGATCGGGATTCTCGTCTTTGATGAGGCGCGTCGCATCAGTTGGTTCAACGAGCAATCCCGTCTCATCTTCGAGCTCGAGATGGAACTTGGTATCCCGCTTGATGCGATTCATTCCGCGTTCACCGAGTTGATTGAAGAAGAAGAGGACGAAGCGACGATCGAAGTCGGAGACCGGGTGTATCGTGTGTTATACAATCAAGAATTTCAGACGCTGTACTTGTTCGACATGACGGAGGAGGCTGAGATTGAACAGAAGTACTCAGAAGCCCAGACTGTCATCGGTGTCTTGTATTTAGACAACTATGATGAGATGTCGACGGGGGTCGACGAGCAGATTCGTAGCGAAATCAATCGCCGCGTGACCGTCCTTCTCAATCAATGGGCGCAAAAGTATCACATTTATATGCGCCGGACGGCAGCTGACCGCTTCTTCCTCGTCATGAACGAACGGACGCTCTCAGAACTCGAGAACAATCGGTTCGCGATTTTAGATGAGGTCCGGGAAGCGACGAAAGAACATAAGATTCCGCTCACGCTCTCGATTGGGATTGGTTGCGGGGAGACGTCATTGACTGAACTCGGTAACTTATCACAATCGAGCCTCGATTTGGCACTCGGCCGTGGCGGCGACCAAGTCGTCGTCAAACGGCATAACGGGAAAGTCCGCTTCTTCGGCGGCAAGACGAACCCGACCGAGAAACGGACGCGCGTCCGAGCCCGTGTCATCTCGAACTCGATGCGAGACTTGATTAAAGAATCGAGCCGTGTGCTCATTATGGGCCATAAAAACCCGGATATGGACTCACTTGGCGCCTCGATCGGAATCATGAAGCTCGCTGAGTTCGTCGGACGTGAGGCGTATGTTGTCATTCCGGCCGGCGAGACGAGTGTCGGCATCCAGCGTCTCGTTCATGAGGTCGAGAACGATGAGGAGCTGTATAGCCGCTTCTTGACCGAGTTCGAGGCCCAACCGCTCATCGATGAGCAGACGTTACTCGTCATCGTCGATACGCACCGGCCTTCGCTCGTCATTTCACGCGAGATTCTTGATCGGGCCGAGCGCGTCGTCGTCATCGACCATCATCGCCGTGGCGAAGAGTTCATCGAAGACCCGGTGCTCGTCTATATGGAGCCGTACGCGTCATCGACGTGCGAGCTCGTGACGGAACTGATTGAGTATCAGGCCGGGACGCGTAAACTATCGATTTTAGAAGCGACGTCGCTCCTTGCGGGCATCATGGTCGACACGAAAGGGTTCACGCTCCGGACTGGATCGCGGACGTTTGACGCCGCATCGTTCTTGCGGATTCAAGGGGCCGATACGGTACTCGTTCAACATTTCATGCGACAAGACCTCGATTCATATATCGAACAGTCGCATATTCTTGAAAATACCGAGATTTATTCGGACGGCATGGCGATTGCCGTCGCCCCGGACGATGAACCGCACCACCAAGTGCTCATCGCCCAGTCGGCCGACCAGTTACTCAATATGGAAGGCGTCAAAGCCTCGTTCGTCATCGCCGTCTTACCGGACGGACGAACCGGGATCAGCGCTCGTTCGCTCGGAGACGTCAACGTTCAAGTCGTCATGGAGATGCTTGACGGGGGCGGTCATTTGACGAACGCGGCGACACAGCTCGACGTCAATCGCGACCAAGCGAAGAAGCTGTTGAAAGAAGCGATTGATCATTATTTGACAGATGAAACCGAAGGAGAGGAAACGGAATGAAAGTCATTTTGAAAGTAGATGTTAAAGGGCAAGGAAAAGCTGGAGACGTGAAAGACGTCGCCGACGCATATGCAAAGAACGTCCTCTTCAAAAAGAACTTGGCCGTCGAAGCGACGCCGGGCAACTTGAAGGCGTTCGCGGCGAAAGAACGTCGGGCCGAGCAAGCGGCTGAAGAAGAGTTGAAAGCAGCCCAAGCACTCAAAGCCAAAATCGAGAAAGAGACGATCGTCGTCAAGACGAAGTCAGGTGAAGGTGGCCGCGTCTTCGGTTCGGTCACGAGCAAGCAGATCGCCGAGGCGTTGAAAGGGATGGGCTACAAGCTCGACAAGCGTAAAATCGAGCTCGAGCACCCGATTAAAGCGCTCGGTTTCACAAAAGTGCCAGTGAAGTTGCATCAGGACGTCACGGCCACGTTAAACGTCCATGTCCAAGAAGCGTGAAGGTGAGGGAATGACGGATGAGTGATGCGATTCAAGTGAATACCCCGCCGCATAGCGTTGAGGCGGAGCAAGCCGTCCTCGGAGCCGTCATCCTCGACTCGGACCGTCTGATCACTGCCTCGGAACGAGTCGACCCGGACGATTTTTATCGCGTCAGCCATCAACGAATCTTTGAGGCGATGTTAAAAATCAATGACCGCGGCGAACTCGTCGATTTGGTCACGCTCAGTTCGGAGCTTCAAGCCCAAGGGATCCTCGATGAAATCGGTGGCTTGAACTACTTGGCGGAAATCGCTGAAGCGGTTCCGGCCATCGGAAACATCGGTTACTACTTGAACGTCGTCGACCAAAAGGCGGCGCTCCGCCGACTTATCCGTACGGCAACGAATATCGTCTCGGACGGGTATGAGCGCCAAGACGAAGTCGATGCGGTCTTATCCGACGCGGAGCGAAACATTTTAAAAGTGTCGCAGCGAAAAGGGCAGTCCAGTTTCCACCCGATCGGGTCGGTTTTATCGGACGCCTACTCGACGATTGAAAAATTACACCAATCAAGCGGCGAGATCACAGGAATTGCGACCGGCTTCACCGATTTGGATAAGATGACGGCCGGTTTCCAACGAAACGACCTCATCATCGTCGCGGCTCGTCCTTCGGTCGGGAAGACGGCGTTCGCGCTCAACATCTCGCAAAACGTCGCGGTCCGTACCGGCGAGAACGTCGCCATCTTCAGTTTGGAGATGGGCGCCGAGCAACTCGTCATGCGGATGCTCTGTGCGGAAGGCAATATCGATGCCCAGCGTCTCCGGACCGGACGGCTCGAGGCCGAGGACTGGGGACGGCTCTCGCTCGCGATGTCATCGTTGTCTCAAGCAGGGATTTATATCGATGATACGCCGGGCCTCCGGGTCAACGAGATTCGTGCGAAATGCCGCCGCTTGAAGCAAGAACATGGCCTTGGCATGATCATGATTGACTACTTGCAGCTCATCGTCGGGAACGGGAAACCGGGCGAGAACCGGCAACAAGAAGTCTCGGAGATCTCACGTACGCTCAAAGCGATCGCGCGTGAGCTGCAAGTTCCGGTCATCGCCTTGTCCCAGCTCTCGCGTGGTGTAGAGAGCCGGCAAGACAAGCGGCCGATGATGTCGGATATCCGGGAATCCGGAGCCATCGAGCAAGATGCCGATATCGTCGCCTTCTTGTATCGTGACGATTACTACGACAAAGAGAGTGAAGATGCGAACACGATCGAGATTATCATCGCCAAACAGCGTAACGGTCCGACCGGTACGGTCAAACTCTCGTTCCGAAAAGAATTCAACAAGTTCGTCAACATGGAGACGCAAGCCTTTGCGCCGCCGATGTAGCGACGAATCAAGCGACGTCGACGAGGCGTCGCTTTTTTTGTCCGACTTTATACCCAAACGTCTTCGGAAAATCAAGAATTCGAGAAGTGAGCGAAGAAAGTTAAGTCAATAACGAACGAAAGATTACAGTATAAAAATATCGTTCGGTATTAGGTTGACTTTCTGAAGTGTCAGGTGTACACTTACGGATGGTTTGAACAGAACGTTTATTTACAAGGAGGATTCATTATGTCATCAGTAGTCGTAGTGGGAACGCAGTGGGGCGATGAAGGAAAAGGGAAGATTACCGATTTCTTGTCGAAACAAGCCGACGTCGTCGCGCGTTATCAAGGGGGAGACAACGCTGGTCATACAATCGTCTTCAATGATACGAAATACAAACTTCATTTGATTCCATCGGGGATCTTTTACTCGGATAAGACGTGTGTCATCGGGAACGGGATGGTCGTCAACCCGAAATCGCTCGTCAAAGAGCTCGCCTACTTGCATGAGAGAGGTGTGAGCACGGACAACCTCCGTATCTCGAACCGGGCGCACGTCATCTTGCCGTATCACCAGCTTCAAGACAAGCTTGAAGAAGATGCGAAAGGCGACGCGAAAGTCGGGACGACGTTAAAAGGGATTGGTCCTTGTTACATGGACAAAGCGGCGCGCATCGGGATTCGCATCGCCGACCTGCTCGATAAAGAAGTGTTCGCCGAGAAGCTCAAGACCGTTCTTGAGATCAAGAACCGCATGTTCGTGAAGATGTACGAAGTCGACGCGGTCGCGTTCGATGACGTGTTCGAAGAGTATTATGCGTATGGCCAACAGTTCGCCAAGTACGTCTGTGATACGTCGGTCGTCTTGAACGACGCGCTCGACGAAGACGAGAAGGTGCTCTTCGAAGGCGCGCAAGGCGTCCTCCTCGACATCGATCACGGGACGTACCCGTTCGTCACGTCATCGAACGCGGCGTCTGGCGGCGTGTCGAGCGGTGCCGGAATCGGCCCGTCGAAGATTCATCACGTCGTCGGGGTGTGTAAAGCGTACACGTCGCGCGTCGGTGACGGCCCGTTCCCGACCGAGCTCGACGATGAGATTGGCCACATGATCCGGGAAGTCGGAAAAGAGTACGGTACGACGACGGGTCGTCCGCGTCGTGTCGGTTGGTTCGACTCGGTCGTCGTTCGCCACTCACGTCGCGTCAGCGGAATCACGGACCTTTGTCTCAACTCGATTGACGTGTTGACAGGGCTTGAGACGTTGAAGATTTGTACGGCATACGAGTATGAAGGCAAGCTCCTCGATGAGTACCCGCCAAACTTCCGTGTCCTCGAGAAGTGTGTCCCGGTCTATGAAGAGCTCCCGGGCTGGACAGAAGATATTACAGGCGTCCGCGCGTTCGAGGACTTACCGGTGAACGCACAGAACTACGTCAAGCGCATCGAAGCGTTGACGGGCATCGAGTTGTTGACGTTCTCGGTCGGACCGGCACGTGAGCAGACGGTCATCTTGCGTGACATTTACGAAGCATAAGACAGAGAGCCCGCGCGGCTCTCTTTTTCATTTCCACGGAAATGACCCATGCTTTCTAACCTATAGAAAAAGAGTTACAATGTAGACATGTACGTTTAATGATAGAGGAGGACTCACTGAATGGATCGTACGATTTTAGTGGTAGATGACGAACAACCAATCGCTGATATATTGAAATTCAAACTTGAAAAAGAAGGGTACCAAGTCCACGTCGCATACGACGGGGAAGAGGCGCTCGTGAAAGTCGAAGAGGTCAAGCCAGACTTGATCTTACTCGACATCATGCTTCCGCTCAAAGACGGGATGGAAGTCTGCCGGGAAGTCCGGAAGAAATACGACATGCCGATCATCATGTTGACGGCGAAAGATTCAGAGATCGACAAAGTACTCGGTCTCGAACTTGGCGCCGACGACTACGTGACGAAACCGTTCAGCTCACGCGAGCTGTTGGCACGCGTCAAGGCGAACATGCGCCGTCATGCGACGGCACCGGCGCCGGAGACGAAAGGTGCCAATGAAAATGATATCGTCATCGGAGATTTGACGATTCACCCCGATTCGTACATGGTGACGAAGCGGGAAGAGAAGATTGAACTGACACATCGTGAGTTCGAGCTCATCCATTACCTCGCCCAAAACATCGGGCAAGTGATGACGCGTGAGCATTTGCTCCAGACCGTATGGGGTTACGATTACTTCGGTGACGTCCGGACGGTCGACGTGACGGTGCGACGTCTTCGTGAGAAAGTCGAAGACAACCCGTCGACGCCGACGTATATCATCACGCGTCGTGGGGTCGGCTACTATTTAAAAGCAGGAGAAGAAGACTAAACGATGAAACGGACGAACTTCTTTAAATCTATCCAGTGGAAGCTCGTCGTCATCTATGCGCTGCTCATCCTTGTTGCGATGCAAGTCATCGGGGTGTACTTCGTACGTTCCCTTGAACGGCAATACATCAACAACTTCTCGCAGTCGCTCGTCGACCGAGCCAACCTTCTGAGCTATAACGTCAGCCAAGGGGTGGCATCGAACGGCGGCGACTCGACCTCCGATCAGCAGTTGAACCAGGTACTGGATCAACTGCTGTCTGAATTTACGGAGAGCACGACGCTAGCTGACGACATTCGCGAAGTCCAAATCATCGACACGAACAGTGTCGTCCGGGCGACGTCGAACCCGAACAATCAAAGTCTCGTCGGGCAACGGACGGCGAGCACGTTTATCCAAAAATCGTTCGCGACGAGCGGGGCCCAAGAGACGGTCGTTTACGAGGACTCGAACGAACGGATGCGCGTCGTCGCCGTTCCGGTCAAATCGGAAGTCGACGGCACGACGACCGGCATGATTTATATCGAGGCATCGATGCAGTCCATCTATAACCAGATGGAGCAGGTGACCCGAATCCTTGCGACCGGGACGCTCATCGCCCTCATCATCACCTCGATTCTCGGCATCTTGCTGTCACGGACGATCACGCGGCCGATTGCGGATATGCGTCGTCAAGCCGTCGAGATGCGAAAAGGGAACTTCTCCCGAAAGGTTAAAGTGTACTCTGACGACGAGGTCGGACAGCTCGCTTACGCGTTCAACGAATTGACCGATGAATTGATGGAAGCGAACGCCACGACCGAGGCCGAACGCCGTCGTTTGACGAGCGTACTCGAGAACATGTCGGACGGGGTCGTCGCGACCGATCGTTCGCTCCGTGTCATTCTCATGAACGACCAGGCCCGCGACATGATCGGTGTCGACGAAGAGGAGGCGATGGGGGCGAACCTTCAGAGCTTGCTCGAGTTTGACGACGAGATCGTCATCCCGGAAGATGGGACGATGCCGCCGAAACTGATCGACCTCAGTACGGACGATGAGCTGTTCCTTGTACGCGCCTACTTCTCGCCGATTCAAAAGCATAGCGGTCCCATCACCGGTCTCATCGTCGTCTTGCACGACGTGACCGAACAGGAGCAAGTCGAGCAGGACCGTCGTGAGTTCGTCGCGAACGTGAGCCATGAGCTTCGGACGCCATTGACGACGATGCGCAGCTATCTCGAAGTACTCGCCGAAGGCGCGTATAAAGACGATGAGCTCGCACCACGGTTCCTCGAGACGACGCAAAACGAGACGGAGCGAATGATTCGCCTCGTCAACGACTTGTTGCAGCTCTCGAAAATGGACAGTAAAGAGTATAAGATGCAAAAAGTGAAGTTCGACTTCATCCAGTTCTTCAACGACATCATCGACCGTCACGAGATGACGAAAGGGGAGACGATTGAGTTTCGTCGGAAGCTCATGAAGCGCCGTGTGTACGTGCACGCCGATCAAGACAAGATGACGCAAGTGATTGACAACATCATCACGAACGCGATCAAGTTCTCTCCAGAAGGCGGGACGATCACGTTCCGTACGATGCTTCGGGCGAAACGGCTCGTCGTCGGGATTAAAGACGAAGGCGTCGGCATCCCGAAATCGAACTTGAAGAAAATCTTTGAGCGGTTCTACCGTGTCGATAAGGCACGGGCCCGTAACATCGGGGGGACCGGGCTCGGTCTGTCGATCGCCAAAGAAGTCGTCTCGGCGCACGGTGGGGACATTTGGGCGGAAAGTGAGTTCGGCCGCGGGACGACGATTTACTTCACCATCCCGTTCGACACGATTGTGGAGGTGAATGACTGATGGAACGCAAACGTTTTTGGGGAAAGCCAGAACTAGTGAAATCGCTCGTCTTGCTCACCTTGATCGTCACGTCCATCGTCCAAACGATCATCCTGTGGGATTATCATCCGAAATACCAGTCGGTCCAGTCGGAGACGCAAGTCGCGACGGTCGACACGTCGCTCCAACGTCGGGCGAGTCAAGTGATTATCCCAGCGCAAACGGTCGTCCATGAGAATAACGCCGTCTTTGCGACGAAGAATACGCCGAAACAGATCGCCCGGGTCATCCGCGACACGTTCGAAGCGAACGAGTTCAAGCCGCTCGCCGCGAAAAACGTGCCAAGTTTGTACACGGATATTAACGAGGCGCTCGAACTCGTGTTGCCGGAACCGTATTACTCGGATACGCTCAGCTATATCGTGCCGGGCTCGTACAGCCTGTCCGGAAAAGTGCCGCAGCGCGCCCTTTTGTTCGTAGACAGTGACGTGTGGAAGATTCGGGCGATCATGAGCGACCAGTCGATTTGGGAAGGACGGTTGGCCAAAGTCGGCAACGGCGACGTCAACAGCCTGTTCTTGAAAGACTCGAGCCGTTCAATGCAGCGCGTCACGTATACGGAGGACCGGGTGAACTATATCCCAGTCGTCGGACCAGAGATGAACGAACTGTTCGCGTATGACGTCTCACAAATTCAAATCGCGGCCCGTCTCGATTGGATGCGGGATACGTTCTTCCCGGGAGACCCGAACGTCCAAGAAGTCGACCCGGCGAGCTCGGTCGGGGCCCTCACGAACGGGATTAGCGTCGCTGAATACGACGCGAAACTGAACGCGAGCCGCTACCGGAACTTGTCGCGTAACAGCGCCGAGCGTGAATCCGCTATCGGACTCGATACGATCGTCGAGTTCGTCAACTTCCACGGCGGTTGGGTCGACGAGACGTCTGAGGGCCAAGGGTTGTCGCTCCGGTTCGATGCGATCACACCCGCGAATAAAGGGTTCGAGACGACCGTCTTCCGGTTTCACGTGAACGGCTATCCGGTGTTTAGTCAACGGGAAGCGTTCATCAATAACGACGCGGTCGACTTGTCGACGCTTCGCGTCGAGAACGACGGGGCGCAAGTCCGATCCGTCACACGGCACCACCTTGAAATCGATCGGATGATCTCGGTCGGAACGACGAAACTCGCGGACGGCCAAGACGTGATTGACATGCTCGTCAACACGGGACGGTTCGAGAACGTCACGGAGATTCGCCTCGGGTATGAGATTGAATACAATGAGGATACGAGCCGTTACGTCACGTTCTCACCGAACTGGTTCGTCCGTGAGGCGGGTCGTTGGATTCCTTATGATAAACCGGGAGACTGGACAGAAAGGATGATGTACCGTGGATTGGAGTAAAGCGAAAACGATTCTCTTATTCGCCTTCCTCGCGCTGAACATCTACCTGTTGTTCCAGCTCTTGACCGAGACGTGGGCGACCGAGGTCGTCTCAAACGACAATACGTCGATTGCGCAAATCTTAAATCAACGTGACGTCGATGCGTCCAAACTGCCGAGGATGGGCCGAGATATCGGTTATTTGACCGGTTCGTCCGAGCAGATGTCGGCATCGATGATCACGAAAAACCGGGAAGCCCAGCTCGCGACGACGCTCGACAACATGCAGCTCGAAGTCGAGTTGAAGGAGCCCGTCCCGCTCGATGAGGCGGACTTACGGACGACAGCGGCGACGTTCGTCGCCGAGTACGTGCCGTTCGGTTCCGAGTATGCGTATTGGCGTTTCGATGAAGCGACGCGTCAAATCGCGTTCGTGCAGACGTATGAGAACAACAAGATTTTCTCAAACCCTGAAATCGAGGCCGATACAGAGAAATATATCGGTCCGTCGCTGTTATTACTCCAATTGAACGAAGCATACGAAGTGACCGACTACAAACAACGTCATTTGACGAACTTGTCGTCGAAGTCGCAAGACGATCTCGTCTTGACGGCGAGCGAGGCCATCTCGCAACTCGCGGCCAGGAAGTATTTCCAGCCGAACCAAGAGATGCGGGCCATCAATACAGGCTTTTACAGCCTCCCGCTCGACAGCTCGGGCAGTTTGATTATCATGCCACCGCTCTGGTCGATTGCGATTGACGAGAACGTCTACTTCGTCAACGCGATTGACGGGACGGTCGAGCGAGTCGAGTTTTTAACGGAAGAATGAAAGAAAGGAGTGATGGCGTGACTTTACGCTATAGTGTACTTGCGAGCGGTTCGACCGGTAACGCGCTCTACATTGAGACGGAACGGGCGAAGCTGCTCGTCGATGCCGGATTGACCGGGAAGGCGATGCAAGAGCGCATCCATCAGATTGGCCGGTCGTTCGAAGGCATCGACGCACTGCTCGTCACCCATGAGCACTCCGACCATATAAAAGGGGTCGGAATTTTGGCCCGTAAGTTCAACTTGCCGATTTACGCGAACGCGAAGACGTGGGACGCGATGGAAGCGAACATCGGGAAGATTGACCCGGCGCTCAAGTTTCATTTCGAGGTCGGGGACATCAAACAGTTCGGAGACATCGAGATCGAGTCGTTCAACGTCAGCCATGACGCGGCCGATCCGATGTTCTATCAGTTCGCCCACGAAGGCAAGCGGCTCGCCCACATTACGGACACCGGCTACGTGTCGGACCGGATGAAAGGTGTCATCCGCGGTGCGGACGACTTCATCTTCGAGTCGAACCATGACGTGTCGATGCTGCAGATGGGACGTTATCCGTGGAGCGTCAAACGGCGAATCCTCGGTGATTACGGCCACGTCTCGAACGAGGACGCGGCCATCGCCATGAGCGAGGTCATCGGCGAGCGGACGAAACGCATCTACTTGGCTCACCTCAGTAAAGACAACAACATGAAAGAACTCGCCCAGATGAGCGTCTCTCAGACGCTCGGCATGCGCGATGTCGACCTCGGTCGCATCAAATTGTGCGATACCGACCCAACCGTTCCGACTTCCCTCGTTTCTTTATAAGCGAAGTTGGGAAAAGACAGATAACACACTGTCTTAAAGGGGGGACGCGTCGTGAATGAAGAGAGACACCATGAGTATGAACCTCAAGACGTCGAACCTTTACCGCACGAAGCAGACACGATGAACAGTCAATCGACTTACCCATCTCGCAGCGACTGGCGTCCGAAAAGTGAGGAACGCGTGCGCCACAAGCCGCAAACGAATATAAAACCGTTGTTACTCGGAGGGGTTGGCGGATTCTTAGGAGCGGCTTTGTTCTTTTTGGCGATGATGCTCTGGGATTCGCCGACCTCTCGTTTTGTGACGAACGAGTTGATTCGGACCGAACAGGCCGTCACGTTCACCGAGTCGGATATCACGACGGCCGTGACCGGGGCGAAGACGTCCGTCGTCAGCATCACGAACATCCAGCGCGCCTTTACATCGAACTCGCAGTGGGAGGCGGGCGCAGGCTCCGGCGTCATCTATAAAGTCGAGGACGACACGGCCTATATCGTCACGAACTTCCACGTCATCGAACAGGCCGATGAGATTAGCATCGCCTTCTCGGACGGACAAGTCGCCACGGCGACCGTCCTCGGCGAAGATCCGCTGAACGACTTGGCCGTCGCGGCCGTGGAGTTACCGGACAACATCGAGGCGACACCGATCGTCCTCGGCGATTCGACGACGCTTCAAGCCGGCGAGACGGTCATGGCGATCGGCAATCCGCTCGGTGTCTTTTCAAACTCGGTCACCCGTGGTATCGTCAGTGGTGTCGAACGCACCGTGCCGGTCGACACGAATAGTGACGGGCTCATGGATTACAACGCCGAGGTCATCCAGACCGATGCGGCAATCAACCCGGGCAACTCCGGCGGGGCGCTCATCAACATCCGAGGCGAACTCGTCGGCATCAACTCGATGAAGATCGCGGAAGCGAGCGTCGAAGGGGTCGGGTTCTCGATTCCCGTCAACGTGGCGCTCCCCGTCATCGATATGCTAGAACGGGACGGGCGCGTGACGCGGGCCCAGCTCGGCGTCACGATTCAAGAGGTCATCGCGGTCCCGGGCAACGTCCGGGAAGAGTATGGCATCAGTTTTGACAATGAGGACGGGGTCTTTGTCGAAGAGATCACACCCGGCAGTCCGGCCGAACAGGCGGGGCTTCAAGTCGGGGACGTCATCGTGAAGATTGGCGACCGGGAGATTAAACGGTACGTCGACTTACGGGACGCGCTCTACCGCGACGCGACGGTCGGGGATACGGTCACGATCGAATATACGCGGCGCGGTGAGCGGAACGAGACCGATGCAACGCTAACAGAAGCGAGATAAAGAAGCGGCGACGCTTCTTTTTTAAGGAGGAAAACCTGTGGAAAAAAAAGTATGCAAGGAACATGTTGAAATCGCTTTAGACATCATCGTCGATGAGACGGGGGAATACCCGGTGCTCGAAGAGCTATCCACAAGTGGACAAGTGACGTGTGCGTTCTGTGACGCCGATGCAACATATGTTGTGTCAAGCAAAAAATGATTATCAACATGTGGATTTGTGGATAACTCTGTGGATAACCCTATGGATAACTCCGAAAAAACTGTGGAAAAAGGAAGAATTGGATGAATATTTCAATTATCACGGTCGGCAAACTAAAAGAGAAGTATTTGAAACTAGGAATTGCCGAGTATACGAAACGGCTGTCTGCCTATGCAAAAGTGCAGGAAATCGAGGTCGCAGACGAGAAAGCGCCTGAGCATTTAAGTGACGCGGATATGATACTAGTAAAACAAAAAGAAGGCGAGCGAATTTTGGCCAAAATCAGTCCGGATACGCACGTCATCGCACTCGCCATCAACGCCAAACAACGGACGAGTGAAGAGTTCGCCCGTGAGCTCGATCAACTCGCCACGTATGGGAAAAGTAAAATCGCCTTCGTGATCGGTGGCTCGCTCGGCTTATCCGAGGACGTTATGAAACGCGCGAACGATACGATCTCATTCTCGAAGATGACGTTCCCGCACCAAGTGATGAAACTCGTCTTGTGCGAGCAGATTTATCGGGCATATCGAATCAATCGGAATGAGCCGTATCATAAATAAAGTGAAATCAAATAAAAAGGTTGATGAGCCAGCGCTCATCAACCTTTTATATCTGCCTCAAACCTATGAATAGTCTTCAGTTGTTCAATCAAACGTGTGGTCACGTTTATAAGCGACAAACTGTAAGCCGACTGCGATAAAGGCGGTCAAACCGATAAATGTAAGCACGAATAGGAGCGGCGGCCAGGTCGTCCCGATGACGACCGCGTCTTGTAAGACGACGACGTTGTCCGCTTCGGCAATGATGTCGGGCTCATACGTGAACGTCCGGAGAAAGCCGATTCCGAACGTGGCGATGAAATAAACAAGATGAAGTGCCGCCGAAGTGAGAGCGGCGTGGGTCAGTCGTTTCATAAAAATTTTCCTTTCATTCTTTCACGAGTAGGCTTCGTGAAAGCTTTTGTTCCATTTGATCATGCAGTTTTTGGCCGAGCGAGATTGGATTCGGGAGGACAGAGAGTTCGGCGTAAAGCGGGAACATACGGCGCACATCATCCGGATAGTAATCCCCAGGACGTGGCGATTCATGCCCTGTAATCGTGAACGACTCTGCCTCGCTGTCGACGTAGAGGACGAGCGGACCTGCCATGCCCGTCCCTGGCTCGAAGTGGTCCCCTTCTCGCACATGTTCTTGAATGAGAGCCCAGACGTAAATCTCATGTTTCGTCGTACTCGTGTCGAGAATTTTATACGTCGTATAGACCTCACCACCAAAATTCGGCGCCATCACTTCGGTCGCCAAGTAGCGCTCCACCGCGGCTTGATCAAGTTGGACGGACTGACTTATCGTGACGAACGATTCGCCTGTCGCCATATAATAGATGCCTGAACAAAGCGTCATCGTATAAAATGTGGTCAAGATGAGTTTTTTCATAGGAGTTCCTCCCAAGTGAGCGCGACTTTTCTTTTAGTGTAGCGTATGTATGCATGATAGTGGGAATTTTTACTAATATTTAAAGAGGTGATAGGATGCAGACAATCTATCTCGCCGGTGGCTGTCTATGGGGGGTGCAGGCGTTCGTCAAGACGTTACCCGGCGTCGTCGAGACGGAAGCCGGACGGGCGAACGGAAAGACAACCACGCTCGAAGGAGACTATGATGGATACGCTGAATGCGTTAAAACAACGTTCGATCCGACAATCGTCACGATTGAAGCGTTGATGGGGTACTTGTTCGAAATCATTGACCCGTATAGCGTCAACCGACAAGGCGAAGACGTCGGAGAGAAGTACCGGACCGGTTTATATAGTGAGGATGCGAAACATATGGAGGCGGCCCGTGCGTTTATCCAAAGGCGAAGCGACGCGGACCGAATCGCGGTCGAAGTGTTGCCCCTTACGAATTACGTTCCGAGCGCAGCGGAGCATCAGGACCGTCTCGCCCGCTGTCCGGACGATTATTGTCACATCCCGCAAGCGTTGCTTGAGAAATACAAGCGTTGAACAACGATGTAAAAATAAACTTAGCTTATGTAGAAGTAGGACAAATGATATAGTAGGGAAGTAACGATTATCACATCACCACGGAGGACCACTATGTTCACATTCGGCATCGTCGGGGGCGCCAGCTTGCTGTTGACAGGGGTTATGATTGGCATCCTGTTCCTAATCATTCGTTCTATTATGAGAAGAATGAAATGAGCCCGCACAAAAAAGGAGTCTCGTCACCAGAATGAGGTGTCGAGGCTCCTTTTCGTGTTACGCCCGCTCGAGCACGTTCACGAGCAGTTGATGGACGACGGCGTGGTCGCGCACGTCGTGAAGCTTGTAGTCTTTCCCGGGTAATGTGTACCATTCGGCTGCCCCGACGTACGTGACGGCGAGCTCGAGTGTGCCATCATCATGGCACGACGTCTTCAGTTCGAGTTCTCCGCTGATGACGCCGACTTCTTCGGTCATGACACCGTGAGAAGCTTTAAAGATAGACGATTGTTGATCCATAATGGCCTCCTTTTTGAATCAATAGCTGCAGGCATTGATGGCTGTTTGAAGCGCTGCTTTCTCTGACGATTGGAGCGTGAGTCCCCAACGGCTCTTCGTCTCAACCCACATCTTCGCATAGGCACAACGCGCACCGGCACGCGGCGGCTGCCATGTCGACGGGTCTTGGTCCCCTTTGGAACGGTTTGATGTCGCGGATACGGCAATCAACTGCGGCCCGTTCAAATCGTTGGCGAAGCTTTGACGCTTCGTCGATGTCCAGCTGCTCGCACCTGAACGCCACGCTTCCGCGAGCGGGACGACGTGGTCGATGTCTATATCAGAAGCGGACGTGAAGACGAGACCGTCATAGTAACTGTACCATCTTCCGGTCGTGACCGGGCAAGTGTCGACGACTGAATCGGCATCACGCTTCAAGACGACGTGACGGGTGTTACAGCCGTTCCCTTGACTGCTCCAATGGGGGAACAAGTCACGGCTGTAGCCGGTCATCGGCCCTTCCGCTTGGATGGTCAACGCGTTTAGTTTCGTGAGTGCGTCGGCTTTCGACGGAATGTTCGGCGGCAAGGCCGAAGCGGTCGGTGTACTGAAGTGGAGCGTGGTCAAAACGAGAACGATGGCGAATAAAGAACTGAGCATTTTCTTCAACATGGGTAAACCTCCTCATATGTATGACGACGAAATCAAGCGCCCAATCGGTGGACGCACATCGACTATACAAGGGATAAGATGAAGAAAGTGTGAAATTTACAAAAATGAATAGAAAGATTAGAAAAGTTAAGATGAGAGACATAATATATGACATCAGACGTCCCGGCTTTAGCACTATACATCCTCGCGTGAGCCCGAACTATTGGTATAATGAAGGCGGCTTGTAGTGAAGAACGAAGGAGTTGGAACACATGAACCAAAAAGACATCGCGGCAATCCGCAAACATTTCAAATTGAATGCCGAGGCGGTCAAAATCGCCGACATTTATAATATTTATATCCGACAGGACAGCAATGAGATCTTCCATGAGGAGTTGCGCTCGTTCCCGTTTCTCGAGCAGGAGCACCAAGAGCTGTTCCTCGCGAACTTCAAGAAAGTGCTCGGCGGGAAGATGGACGAGAAGCTGTTCGAGGTGAAGTTCCAACATCCGGAACCCGGGCAGAGTGACCATACGCAGACGCTTCTTTACGAGGGGTTGAAGACGGACGAGATCGAAGGATGGGCGTCTTCGATGCAAAAGGTCGCCTTGAAGACGGTACAGGACGCCACGTTCGAGAAGGACATGGTCATCACGTTCATCCGCTTCAAATACAATAAACCGACACGCCGCCACTCGGAGGAGACGGAGATCGACATGCGTGACGAGGTGTGGACGTCCCGGTTCATCCTCTGCAGCATCAATCAGACGGAGTTGCCGAAACAATCGCTCGTCTTCGACTTCATCGAACGCGAGTTCAAGTCGAACATCTTCATCAATCCGGTGATCAAGCTCGACGCGCCGGTCGGCGGGTTCATGTTCCCGAGCTTCACGGACAACGCGGCCGACGTCAACCATATCTTGTATGCGGCGCAAAAACCGCATCAACCGGACTATCGCTTCATCGAGAACGTGTTGAACGGCACCGAGATCGTGACGGCGGTCGAGGAGAAGGCGATGTTCGAAGAAGTCGTCAAAACCGTCATCGGCGAAGAGGTTAACTTAGCGACGCTCGCGACCGTGTATGACGAGATTAACCAAATCATCGTCGCCGAGGCCGAGCGCGAGGAAGAGGACCAGACGGTACCGGTCATGGATGCCCGCACGGTCGAGATCGTATTGAAGGCGAGCGGGGTCGAGGACGTGACGACGGAAAAGGTCGAAGCGGCGTTCCAACAAGTCGTCGACGACCGCCAATACGAGATGAAAGCGAGCAGCGTCATCCCGAAATATACGTCGAAATCGATTAAAATCAACACGAAAGTCGCCAATATCGCCATCAGCCCACAAGACTTGAAATACGTGAAGCAAGTGAACTATAAAGGAAGACCGTGCCTGTTGATTGAAGTGGAGGACGACACGGAGATTGAAGGATTCAAGTTAATCTCGGAAGAGTTGCTTGACTGATTTGAGATTCACAGAGAGGCAGAGATTGTTTCTATGAAGCGAGCCCAGGCGATTTCCTCCTGGGCTTTTTTATGACAATCGCGTAAGGGCGGTTGAATTTAGACATCAATATCGGTATGATGCTCTTGAAAGCGTTCTCTCAATCACCCTTATTTTTTTGAACCTTATCGAAAGCGCTTTCGGTTATGTGGATGACAATAAAAAAGCCTTAGAGGAACACGTCCTCCAAGGCATCGTTTATTTCCGGGCTTTGCTTACTTTCAACTTCTTCCCTTTAATCGGTGTCGTCTCCATCGCTTCTAGAACGAGCGACCCTTTGCCGTTCAAGATGTCGACGTATGTCATCTGATCGGTGATCGTGATGATGCCGATGTCGTCGGCCGTGACGCCTGGGATTTTGGCGATCGTCCCGACGAAGTCGACGGCGCGGAGCTTTTTCTTTTTCCCGCCGCTGAAGTGAAGCTTCATGATGTCTTGATTGATACGTGCCGTCTTGTTATTTCGAACGACGCGGCGTCCGCTCAACTTCTCTTCGAACGCGGCTTGGTTTTTCGCGACTTCACTCTCGGTCGGCGCGTCCATCTCCGGGATCTCGAACTTGATGTACGACTCGATGGCGTTGACGAACTTGCCTTCATACGGTGTGGCGAGCGTGATCGCTTTTCCTTGCTTCCCGGCGCGCCCTGTTCGGCCCGTCCGGTGTACGTAGCTCTCTTTTTCCATCGGCACGTCATAGTTGATGACGAGCGCGACGTTGTCGACGTCGATGCCGCGAGCGGCGACATCGGTCGCGACGAGATAGCGGAAGTTGCCCATCTTGAAGCCGTTCATGACGGCGAAGCGGTCTTCTTGCTCGAGCCCGCCGTGAAGTCGCTCACACGAGTAGCCAGCTTGGTCGAGTTCGCTGTACACCGTGTCGACATGTTCTTTCGTCCGACAGAAGATGAGACAGCTGTCCGGGTTCTCGACGACGGTGACGTCTTTTAAGACTGATAGTTTCTCTTCGCGGCGGACTTCGATCAAACGATGCTCAATCGTTGAGGCGGTGACGCCAGCAGATTCGATCGCGACACGGACTGGCTCATTCATATGCTTTTGGCAGAGACGCTCGATGTCGTTCGGGAACGTGGCCGAGAAGACCATCGTCACGCGATCTGTCGGCAACTGATCAAGAATCGCTTCGACGTCGGCGAGGAAGCCGCGGTTCAACATCTCGTCCGCCTCATCGATAATCAAGTATTCAATTTTGTCTAAAGCGAGCGTCTCACGCTCGATATGGTCCATGACGCGTCCCGGTGTTCCGACGACGATGTGCGTTTTTTGTTTCAATTCTTCGCGTTGCTTCGAGAACGGTTCTTTCCCGTAGACCGCTGCCGCTTTGATGCGTTTGAAACGGCCGATGTTCGTCATGTCTTCTCGAACTTGAACGGCGAGTTCGCGCGTCGGCGTAAGAATCAAGACTTGCGGCTTGTTCTCGGTCCAGTCGATGAGCTCGGTGACCGGGATGCCGAAGGCGGCTGTCTTCCCGCTTCCGGTCTGCGCTTTGACGACGAGGTCTTGACGCTCGAGTGCGAGCGGGATGACTTTTTGTTGGACCTCGGTCGGGGCGACATACTTCATAATACCGAGCGCGCGTTGGATTTCTTCGCTTAAGCGGTAGTCTGCAAATTGTGGTTGATTCATGTGTTTACCTCGTTTTCATGTAAGAAACTTCTGTATTCGAAATTTTCATTAGCGATTTGGATTACGCCTCATTATACACGAAACGAGGCAGTTCGTCGTTCATGCCTGAAAACGGGCCAAGCAGAAGCGTGATAAATCGAACGGTGTCTCACCGTGTAACGAGAGTTCACTCAACACTTCACCCATGACGCTACCAAACTTGAACCCATGACCGGAGAAGCCGCATGCGAAGAGAATCGAGTCGTGCTCGGGATGAAAGTCGATGATGAAGTCATGGTCGCTCGACATCGTATAAAGACACGTCTTCCCTTGTTTCAACGGACCGTTCGCCGCCGGCATATAGGCGGATAGGAATCGTCGCAAGTCACCTTCGTCCGCGTCATAGCGGCCAAAGTCTTGCGTGTGAAGCCCCGGGTCAATCGGTTGTCCGCCATCGGTACGGCCGACTTTTAAGCCGGAATCATCTAGGCTCGGGAAGCCGTAAAACATGCGTTCGTCGTCCTCGATAAAGAAAGAAGGGAACGCCATGTCGCTGAACAACGTTTCATCGGCATCGAACCAACCGACGACTTTTCTTGTCGGTTGCAGCGGGAGTGAGATATCAGGAAGGAGCTGTTTCGCCCAAGCCCCGACCGTCACGATCACTTTCTTCGCGTGGAACGTCTCGTTCCGTGTCGCAATTGTGATGTCGACGGCTGTCGGTGTGATGGAGACGACCGGCGTGTTCATGGCAAGGGTGGCACCGTTTCGAACAGCACGCTCGCGATACGCCCGAATCGCATTCTCGCTATAGAGCAGGCCCGACTCCGTCTCGAAACAGCCGATATAGTCGTCGGGAATCGATAGACCGGGCCACCGGTTCATGACGTCCGTAGACGAAAGACGTTGAAGCGACAAGTTATGTTCATCGGCCGAGGCCATCATCTCGTTCAAGAATACAGAATCGGCTGGACCTAGGCCGAGAACACCTGTCTTTTGGAAAACCGGATAGGCCGCCTCGCGATCGAGTTCTTCCCACAACGTTTGGGCCCGTTTGACGAGCGCGACATATTGCCGTCCTTCTCCGTAAGCGTGGCGAATCATTCGCGTATCACCATGATGACTCCCTTTGTCGTGGGGCGGGTCGAAGGCATCGATGACGAGCGTCTGCGCACCTCGTGCTGTCAAAAACGAGGCAGCCGCCATCCCCATCGTCCCGGCCCCAATCACGGCGACGTCATACTGTATATCAGTCATTCCATCCATCCCTCTCCATTTGGGTATTAGTAGAAATGGTAGGGAAAAGAAACGCAATTGTCAATTTCTTCTTGTGCATGATTGAATCATCGTTTAACTATATTCCTAATTTTGAACTGGAAGGGGCAACTTGATATGTCGAACGATGTTGAAGTGTATGAACGGTTAGTCGAGCGACTCAAAACCGCACGTCCGTCTCAGACGATTGACGGTGTCGAGACGATCACAAAACCGATCCCGGATTCGGACGTCCCGGGTGATCTCGACCCGAGGGTGCTCGCCACGATGCGCGCCTTTGTGCCGTCTGACGGACCCGAGATTTTCGATTTGGCGAGTGCCCGGGCGAGCATGGGCTGGCCGAACCGGGACGTCACCAAGACCGTCATCACGACGGAGACAGTCAACATTCCAAGTGGAGACGGGGATATTCCGGCCCGGATGTATCGCCCGGACACGACCGAGACGTTACCGGCGATCCTCTTTTTCCACGGTGGCGGCTTCTTCGGCGGCACGCTCGATACGGTCGAGAACCCGTGTAAACGGCTCGCCGAGAAGGCGAACGCTCTCGTCGTCTCGGTCGATTACCGGCTCGCGCCGGAGCATCCGTTCCCAGCGGGGCTAGACGACTGCTTCGCCGCCGTCGAATGGGTGTATCTGCAGGCAGAAAAGTTAAACGTCGATCGCCATCAAATCGCGGTCGCCGGTGACAGTGCCGGTGGGAACTTGGCGACGGCGTGTTGTCTCATGGACCGGGCGCAAGGGACGAACTGGATCATCTTCCAAGCGCTCGTTTATCCGGTCGTCAATTTAGGGTCGATTCCGACAGAAGATTACGAATGGACGCTCGACCGCTATGAAATCAAGCATCATCACGACTTGATCCGTGGCGTCGTGATGGCACTCGGAGATTCAGAAAATCTGTTGAACCAAATCTATCTACAAGGCAAGGCCGAGCTAACCGACCCGCTCGTCTCCCCGCTCTTCGCAGAAGACGTCACAGGCTTGCCGCCGGCGTTAATCATCACGGCCGAGTACGACTATTTACGGCTCGAAGGTGAGGCGTACGCGCGGAAGTTGGCGCGTGATGGGGTGAAGACGAGGTTGATTCAATACCGGGGGGTGGACCACGCGTTCATGGACAAACTCGGTGACTATCCCCAAGCAGAAGATTGCCTGGCTGAAATCGCAAATGGATTAAAGGAGATGACAAGATGAAGACATATACATTGAACTGGGATACATATAAGCAACTGGCACGGACAGCTGTTTCAGAAGGGGCGGTCCTCTTAAAGAACGAGCAGGCGACGCTCCCACTAAAAGCGGGGACGACCGTTTCCGTCTTTGGCCGCAGTCAATTCAACTACTACAAGAGCGGCACCGGTTCTGGCGGGATGGTCAACGTCTCCCACGTGACGAGCCCGCTCGAGGCGCTTCAAGCGACAGAAGGGATTGACGTCAACGAGTCGCTCCTCGAAACGTACGAGACGTGGGTCGAGGAGAACCCGTTCGACCAAGGTGTCGGCTGGGCCGGCGAACCGTGGTCACAGCCGGAGATGGCGGTGACAGATGAACTCGTTGAGCGAGCGGCTGCCGCATCAGACGTCGCGCTCGTCTTCATCGGGCGCACGGCTGGGGAAGACCGTGACAACACGGCCGACCCGGGCAGCTACTTGTTGACCGACATCGAGCTCGAGTTGATTGAAAAGGTCTCGCGGACGTTCTCGAAGACGGCCGTCGTCTTGAACGTCGGCAACATCATCGATATGCGTTGGGCGAACGAACCGAGCGCGATCCTCTACGCCTGGCAAGGGGGTCTTGAAGGTGGCACCGGGCTCGTCGATGTACTGACGGGAACGGTCAGCCCGTCCGGTAAGTTGACCGACACGATCGCGAAATCGATTGACGACTATCCGTCGACGAAAAACTTCGGGCACGCCGACAAAGGCATTTATCAAGAAGACATCTACGTCGGCTATCGCTACTTTGAGACGTTCGCGAAAGACGATGTGCTCTATCCGTTCGGGTTCGGGTTGTCGTATACGACGTTTTCGACGGACGTCGTATCCTCAGATGAAGCGGACGGGGTGATCACGGTGACGATTGACGTCGTGAACACGGGAGACGTCGCCGGGAAAGAAGTCGTGCAGCTGTATGTCGAGAAGCCGCAAGGTGTGCTCGGCAACCCGGCTCGTGCGCTCGTCGCCTTCGACAAGACAAATCGCTTGGCACCGGGTGAGCGGGAGACGCTCACGCTGCGCGTTCCCATCACAGGTTTCGCGAGCTATGACGACAATGGGGCGACCGGTCACGAATCAAGCTTCGTGTTAGAGGCCGGCATGTATCGCCTCTACGTCGGGACTGACGTCCGTTCGGCCGAGGCGTGCTACGACTATGCGGTCGAGGCGCTCGAGGTCGTCGAGACGCTCAGCGAGAACATGGCCCCGGTCACCTCGTTCGAGCGCATCAAACCGCGTGCGACCGAGTCTGGCTTGACGGTCGGCTATGAGGCGACACCGCTTCGCAGCGTCGACGTCGAGGCACGTTATCTAGCAGAACGTCCGGTCGTGCGTGAAGAGACGGGTGACACAGGCGTGAAGCTTTCAGACGTCTATCACGGGAAAGCAGACCTTGAGACGTTCCTCGACCAATTGACGGATGAGGACCTCGCCTGCATCGTCCGCGGTCAAGGCATGAACTCGCCACGCGTGACGCCGGGGACGGCCGCTGCGTTCGGCGGGGTGTCGGACCGTCTCGAAACGTTTGGCATCCCGGCCGCCTGTTGTGCGGACGGCCCGTCCGGCATCCGCATGGACATCGGGACGAAGGCGTTCGCGCTTCCGAACGGGACGCTCCTCGCCTCGACGTTCAACACGCAATTGGTGGAAGACTTGTTCGAGATGACAGGACTTGAGATGCGGAAGAACCGCGTCGATACGCTCCTCGGACCTGGGATGAACATCCACCGCAACCCGCTCAACGGCCGGAACTTCGAGTACTTCTCGGAAGACCCGCACGTGACCGGCAAGATGGCGGTCGCCCAGTTGAACGGGATGCACCGTGTCGGGGTGACGGGGACGCTCAAACACTTCAGCGCCAACAACCAAGAAGCCCACCGCCACGACATCGACTCGGTCGTCTCGGAGCGGGCGCTTCGTGAGATTTATTTGAAAGGGTTCGAGATGGCGGTGAAGGAAGGCAAGGCGACCTCAATCATGACGACGTATGGCGCCGTCAACGGCATCTGGACGGCCGGTCTGTATGACCAGAACACGCGCGTCCTTCGCGACGAGTGGGGCTTTGACGGCATCGTCATGACCGACTGGTGGGCGAAAGTGAACCATCATGAAGACGAGCCGGCGAACCGCCAGAACACGGCGGCGATGGTGCGCGCACAAAACGACTTGTATATGGTCGTCGACCGTCCGGACACGAACTCGTTCGACGATAATACGGCGGCGGCACTTGCCGACGGCTCGCTCACACGCGGAGAACTGCTCCGGAGCGCGGCGAACATCTGTCGGTTCGTGTTGACGTCGCCGGCGATGGAGCGTGCGCTCGGCATCCACGACGGCTCGGTCGAAGTGATCGGACTCGACGAGGAAGCCGACCAGGCCATCGACTTCGATGTGACGTATCGTCATCTTGAAAGCGGCGAGCCCGTCAGCCTGAGTGATGCCGACACATCGACAGGGAGCATGCACGTCTTCGCCGTCTCGGTCGATGAGACGGGGACGTATGACGTGACGATCACGGCCAAGTCGGACGCGGGCGCACTCGCCCAGATGCCGGTGACGCTGTTCGCGAACAACATCCCAGGGCCGACGTTCACGTTCAACGGGACGGACGGGGAATGGGTGACACAGACGAAGCAAGTGTTCTTCTTGAATCAACACAACTACTTGCAGCTCTATTTCGCGCTCGGTGGACTCGACGTGAAAGACATCACGTTCACGCTCGCCGACTCGTTCAGCATGAAAAACGGATAACGAACGAAGCGCCGTCTCGAAAGAGGCGGCGCTTTTTTATATGCGTTCAATGGATTTTACGGTGTGACGTAACGTCTCGGCCTCCTCGTTCTCCCAGCCGTTTCGGTCGATTGCGTTGAGAAGCTGGTATGTCGATTTGATGAG
Organism: Exiguobacterium sp. s150; assembly: GCF_018618435.1. Lineage (NCBI taxonomy): Bacteria > Bacillati > Bacillota > Bacilli > Caryophanales > Exiguobacterium > Exiguobacterium sp. s150. The sequence goes on from NZ_JACSMC010000019.1 coordinate 48,510, forward strand.
AGATTGACTTAGCTCTTCAATCGATACCGTCCCCATGTGCGCGTGACATGCATCGCGATCCACGTAGAAAAGTTCGGCTTCTGTCTCGTTCACTTTTCTCGCAACCACTTTGACTGGTCCGTCCATAAAGGAGAATGCATACGATTCATGTATCGGCGCAAATACAAGGGCACGACAACTGTCAATCCACCAGTTCAAGACGATGGCGACAAAATCGGACCAGCTTTGTCCCGGGAAATAATTATACGAATTGATGACGAAGGCGATGTTGCCAACGATTTGGGTGTCATAAGTTAAGGAATCAATCGTTAGTTCAATTGAAATTTGCTCCCCCATGATTGTCACACATCCAACTGGAGGATGATTTTTGTGAACGCTTTGAAATCATCAATGTGTTTCTCGAGAATCGCCTCTAAAATATTTAGTTGGAGCGCTTGATAGTCATGGACCGCGACATTGCGGAAGCCGACCATGTTGATGAGCGTCTTGGCTAGGTCGTGATCAATGATTCCTGCGTCCGCGAGCATGATGAACCCGTCTCGGCTCGCTTTTGGCACCCCTAGCTTCTTTTGGCTGACGAGGTACATCGCGATGTCGATACTCGCTTCGCACGCGCGTTGAATGTTGAGGATGATGCTGTCTTGTTTCGTGAAATCGTGAAGGTGCTCTGGATTTCCCTCATAGACCTCATGAACCCGTTTGATACAACGCTCAATTGTCGTCACTTTGTTTAGAATCACATCATTCATCAAACACACTTCCCCTAGATTGAATATTGTTTACTATCATTTGGCGCTGTTCGTTCAACTCGGCATACATTCGATATGCTTTGATCCGTTGCCGGACCCATTCATTTTCGTCCTGCACGAGCAGAGGGAGGCCTTCTGAGAAAATCTGCATGGCGAAGACGGTGTCCACTTCACGGATGTCGACCAGATCGACGTCTCGACCGCATAAGAGGGCCACTTCGTTCCCCAACGTGAATCGTTCATAAGGTGAGAGGCGTTTCTGACTGAAATATGCGAGGTCTACGTCACTGTCATCTCGAGCTGTCCCTTTTGCGAACGAACCGAACAACAAAATGAAATCCGCGTCTGTCTTCTGTCGAATCGTTTCGATGACTGCTTGGTTAATCACGTCAGAAACCATGTTCCCACCCCCTTATCTCATTATACGCCCTTCACGTTTCGTATAAACAGTTGTTTTGCAGCATGAAAGGTTGAACCATATTCGGGTAAACAGTCGTATAAAGAAAAGAATAATCAACGAATCGGAGGGATGAACATGAATACGCTCTACATGAAACAGAAAGTGTTTAGTCTGCGCGGACGTTTTACGATTAAGGATGCGGATGAGCACGACATTTATTTCGTCGAAGGAAGCTTCATGAAGCTGCCGAAGTCGTTCACGATCGCGGATACGAGCGGACGTGAAATTACGACGATCACGAAGAAGACGTTCAGTTTCTTGCCGACGTTTTACGTCGACGTCGAGGGAGAAGAGACGTTGACGATTTCAAAAGAGTTCACGTTCTTCAAACCGCGCTATACGATTGACGCGGCCGGGATTGAAGTCGACGGCAACTGGTGGGACATGGACTTCGAAGTGAAACAGGACGGCCATGTCATCGGCAGTGTCCAAAAGAAATGGCTGACGTGGGGCGATACGTACGAGATTCGAGTGGTCGATGACGCGATGGAACATTTGCTCATCTCGATCGTCGTCGCCATCGACTGCGTCAAAGCCGACCAAGCGGCATCTTCGAGCGCTGCGACGTAAAGGGGAACACAAGATGGAATTATGGGACGTGTACACGGTCGATCGCGAGAAAACAGGGCGGACATGGCAACGGGGCAACCGTCTCGAGAACGGTGACTATCACCTCGTCATCCACGTCTGTATCTTCAACAAGGACGGACAGATGTTGATTCAACAGCGCCAGCCGTTTAAAGACGGTTGGTCGAACATGTGGGACATCACCGTCGGCGGCAGCGCCACGGTAGGTGATACGAGCCAACAGGCGGCGATGCGCGAGCTCGAGGAGGAGATTGGGCTGAAACTCGATTTGTCCAACACACGACCGCATTTGACGGTCAACTTTGACGAAGGGTTCGATGACATCTATCTCGTCGAGGCGGACATCGACCTTGACGAGTTGACATTACAGAACTTCATAGCGAGAAAGCCCACTCCTTTAGGGGTGGGATGAAAGCTATGTCGGATACGGAGCGTCAGTAATAAACCGCCGGT
>NZ_JACSMC010000020.1:0-50351 GCF_018618435.1 Exiguobacterium sp. s150
ATGTTTTTCACATCCGAACTCACGTTCATCCCATGCCTAAAGGCGGGCTATGCCCGGTATGGGCTTTCCTGCTCGTATAATCTGTAATTGTGCTGGTGAAGGATTGGCGCTATCGATTGAGATTGATTATGGATGAATCGACTCCTTGTGAGTCGATTTTTTTACGTACGCTTCACAAACTTTTGCACACGCTTCACAGATGCTTTACATTCGTCCGTTACGATAGGACTTGTGAGACCCCTCATGCCAAGTGAATAGCAATCGGTAGAACATTCGAGAGACCAACAGAAGCCACTACGTCATTGACGTCTAGTTTCTGTTGGTCCTTTTTTCTAGGAAAGGGTGAGTCAAGTGAATGAAACACTTCGCACGATCGGCGAGGAGAAGATGATCGCCTCCATCAAGTCGCCGAAACAATTCGAAAAGTTCCTTCAATCGGACGTCACGACGACGTTCCTCATGATGGGCACACTCAGCATGCTCGACCGCTACGTGTCACATCTGAAACGGGAGAACAAGACCGTCTTCTTGCATGCCGAGCGTATCAATGGCATCAGCCTCGACCGGGATGGCATCGACTATTTGGCGAAACGCGTCGGCGCCGACGGCATCGTCACGACGAAGGCGTCGGTCATCCAGCACGCGAAACGCGCCGGGCTCATGACGGTACAGCGCTTATTTTTAGTCGACTCGGACGCCGTCACGTCGGGCATCAAGATGGCGAACGACCACGAGCCGGACGCGCTCGAACTCATGCCAGGTCTCATCCCGAACGTCATCGAGCACGTCGCCGGGAGCGTGCAGTTCCCAATCGTGACGGGCGGCATGATTCGTAAGCCGATCGAGGTGCATCAAGCGCTATCGCACGGTGCGCTTGCCGTATCGACGGGAGACGAGCGGCTCTGGGCGTCACAAGGAATGAAGGAGGACATCATATGAAGTCGATTCAATTGCAACAAATCAAAAAGTCGTATGGTGACACCGAGGTCATCCGCGGCATCGACGTCACGATCGAGGCGGGCGAGTTCTTCGCGCTCGTTGGACCGTCCGGCTGCGGCAAGAGCACGATGCTCCGGATGATCGCCGGGCTTGAGTCGATCACGGCGGGGACGCTCCGGATTGACGGTGTCGCCGCGAACGAGCTCAAACCGAGCGAGCGCCAACTGTCGATGGTGTTCCAAAACTATGCGCTCTATCCGCATATGACCGTCGAGAAGAACATCACGTTCGGCCTACATACGAAAGGGCTGACGAAACTCGAGCAGCGCGAACGGTGCCATGCGGCCGCCGAGACGCTCGGGTTGACCGACTATTTGAAGCGAAAGCCGCGCGAGCTGTCGGGCGGACAACGGCAACGGGTCGCCCTGGCCCGGGCCATCGTCACCGAGGCGCCGATTTGTCTCATGGACGAGCCGCTCTCGAACCTTGACGCCAAGCTCCGTGCCAAGATGCGCTCGGAGATTCGGCAGCTGCAACGCAAGCTGAACTTGACGATGATTTACGTCACGCACGACCAAGTCGAGGCGATGACGATGGCCGATCGGATGATGCTGTTGAACGAAGGGGAAGTTCAACAAGTCGGGAAGCCGCTCGATTTGTACAACAAGCCGGCGAACACGTTCGTCGCTTCGTTCATCGGCTCGCCGCCGATGAACTTGGTGCCGGTGAAACGAAGCGACAAAGGCTTCGTCGCCGCGGATGGGCGTCAGTTCCAGCCGAACGTGATGACGACAGAAGAAACGGCGACGCTCGGCGTCCGTCCGGAGCAGATTTTACCGGCCCATGACGAGGTCACGTTCTACGCCGAGTTGAAAAACATCGAGGTGCTCGGCACGGAGACGATTCTCGCCTTTGACGTCGGTGGGACGGAATGGCTCGCCAAATGGTCGGGGCAGTGGCCGCTCTCGATTGGGGAGAAGGTCGCCTGTTACGTCGACCCGAAACAGATGTCGCTCTTTGACGCGAGCGGTGACCGCATCGAACCGCGTCAGCCGAAACTATTCGAGGCGCTGGAGGTGTTCCAATGACGGTCGCATTGCCGAGACAACGCGTCAAGACACGGATTTCGGACGCGGTGAGCGGGCTGTTGTACTTGTCGCCGTCGATTGCGCTGTTCGGGATTTTCCTCGTCTATCCGCTTCTCCGGACGATTTACTTGAGCTTCTTCCGGACGGACACGCAAGGGACGCCGCTCGAATTCGTCGGAATCGGGCACTACGCCCGGCTCTTCACGAGCGCGACGTTTTGGCAGAGCGTCCAGGCGACGGTCGGGTTCGTCGCGTTGACCGTGCCGCTCACGATCCTCATCGCGCTCGGCCTCGCCTTACTTGCCAACGAGAAACTGCGCGGCATCGGATTCTTTCGGACGACGTTCTCGGCGACGATGGGGATGAGTGTCGCCGCGTCATCGGTCATTTGGATGTTCATGTATAACCCGTCGATCGGTATCTTCAACCGCTTTTTAGAAGCGGTCGGGGCGAGCGGGGTCCAGTGGCTCCTCGACCCGCAATATGCGCTCCTGTCCGTGTCGCTCGCGACCGTCTGGATGAACGTCGGGTTCACGTTCCTCATTCTCCTCGGCGGCCTGCAAAATATCGACCGGACGCTCTATGAGAGTGCGGACATCGCCGGGACGAACTACTGGACCCAACTTCGGGCCATCACGATTCCGATGCTGTCGCCGACACTCTTCTTCGTCGGCATCATCTCGCTCATCAACGCCTTCCAGACGTTCGGGCAAATCGACTTGCTGACGAAAGGCGGTCCGACGAATTCAACGAACGTCATCGTCTACGCCATCTATAAGGACGCGTTCATCAACTACAACGTCGGCGGGGCGAGTGCGCAGGCCGTGCTCTTATTCGTGACGGTGCTCCTGTTGACGTGGCTCCAGTTCAAGCTCGTCGAAAGGAAGGTGCATTACCAATGACGATGCGAAATGCACTCGTATACACGCTGCTCGTCTTGAGCGCGGCGGTCATGCTGTTCCCGATCGGGTATGCGTTCTCCATCAGCCTCATGGACGGGAGCGAGGTGTTAAAAGGCAATCTCATCCCACAAGAACCATCGCTCGCGAACTACGTCGCCGCGTTCGACCGGATCCCGCTATTGACGTATCTCGTGAACAGTCTCGTCGTCGCGCTCCTCGTCATGGTCGGGCAAGTCGTCTTGTCGAGCCTCGCCGCGTTCGCGTTCGTCTTCATCGACTTCAAAGGGAAAGCGCTCATCTTCATGCTGTTCCTCGCGACGATGATGGTGCCGTGGGAAGCGACGATGGTACCGAACTTCTTGACCGTGCAGTCGCTCGGCTGGCTCAACTCGGTGTGGGGGTTGTCGGTTCCGTTCTTCGCGCTCGCGTTCGGGACGTTCCTACTTCGACAACAGTTCAAGACGATTCCGTACGAGATGTACGAGGCGTCCCAAATCGCTGGCATCAGCCGCTTCCGTTTCTTTTGGAACGTCGTCTTACCGGTTTCGAAGACGCCGCTCGTCACGTTGTCGGTGTATAGCTTCTTGACGACATGGAACATGTACTTATGGCCGCTCCTCGTGACGAACACGGAGCAGGCGCGAACGGTGCAAATCGGGATCAAACAGATGCAGTCGAACGAGATCGCCTCGGACTGGGGCGTCGTCATGGCGGCCGTCGTCATGATCATCATCCCGACACTACTCTTACTCTTCGCAGGACAAAAGCAACTGCAAGAAGGTTTGACGCAAGGCGCAATCAAATAAAAGGAGGAAGTTTACATGAAGAAAAAAGCATTATTCGCAGGGTTGGCCAGTTCGGTGTTATTGCTCGGGGCGTGTGGCAGCGAGGAGGCGGCGCCGGAAGCCTCGGCGACCGCAGACGGGAAGACGGAAGTCGTGTTTTGGCATGCGATGAGCGGGGACTTAGAGACCGCGCTCAACAACCAAGTCGACGACTTCAACACCTCACAAGACGACTATGAAGTGAAACCGATCTTCCAAGGGACGTATGAAGAGGCGCTCACGAAGTTCAACGCCGTCGCCGGTTCGGCGGACGCCCCGGCGATCATGCAGACGTTCGAGGTCGGAACGAAGTATATGATCGACACGAACAAAATCACACCGGTCCAAGAGTTCATCGATAAAGAGAACTTCGACACGAGCGTTTGGGAAGAGAACATCTTGAGCTATTATCAAGTCGACGGCAAGCAGTACTCGATGCCGTTCAACTCGTCGACGCCGGTGCTCATCTACAACAAGGACGCGTTCAAACAAGCCGGGCTCGACCCAGAGAAAGCGCCGCGCACGTATGACGAATTGAAACAGGCGGCGAAAGCACTGACGGGTGACGGCCAGACCGGCTTCACAATCCTCAACTACGGCTGGTTCTTCGAACAGCTCGTCGCCGCACAGGGCGGGCTTTACGTCGACAACGACAACGGTCGCAGCGGTACTCCGACGAAAGCGGTGTTTGACGGGGAAGAGGGACAGAACGCCTTCAATTTGATTAAAGACATGTACGACGAGAAGACGTTCTTGAACGTCGGTCAAAACTGGGACGACATGCGTGCCGCCTTCCAGTCGGGCAACGTCGCCATGTACCTCGACTCGTCGGCCGGTGTAAGGACGGTCGTCGACAACGCACCGTTTGACGTCGGCGTGTCATACTTGCCGGTACCGAATGAGGCGGACCGCGAAGGTGTCGTCATCGGGGGCGCCTCGCTCTGGATGGGTGACGGCATCGCCGACGAGACGAAACAAGGCGCGTGGGAGTTCATGAAATTTGCCGCCTCGAAAGAAGCGCAGGCGAAATGGCACGTCGAGACCGGCTACTTCGCCATCAACCCGGACGCCTACAACGAGCCGATTGTCGAAGACGTGTGGGCCGAGTACCCGCAGCTGAAAGTGACGGTCGATCAGTTGAGCGAGACGAAGACGTCACCGGCAACGCAAGGCGCCCTCATCTCGTCGTTCCCGCAGTCACGTCAAAGCGTCGTCAACGCGATGGAGAGCTTGTATCAAGGCGTGTCGGTCGAGGACGCGTTGAAGCGCGCAGCCGACGAGACGACTTCCACCTTGGGGCAATAAGATGCAGCTTTACGCTCATCGCGGGTATAGCGCCAAGCATCCGGAAAATACGCTCCGCGCGTTCGAGGCGGCGCTTCCTTACGTCGACGGCATCGAGCTCGACGTGCAACGGACGAAAGACGGCCGCCTCGTCGTCATCCATGACGAGACGGTCGACCGGACGACGGACGGGAGCGGTTATGTGAAAGACATGACGCTCAAACAAATTCGCCAACTCAAGGCCGATGGGGAACGTATTCCGACACTCGAGGAAGTGTACGCCCTTGTCGCACCACATGACGTCACGGTGAACGTCGAGTTGAAAACGGACCAGTTCGACTATGCTGGTATCGAACGGCTCGCGTGGCTCGCAACGGAAGAGTTCGGACTCGAAGACCGTGTCGTCTTCTCGTCATTCAATCCGTACACGCTCGTCCGACTGCGTGACGTCGCGCCTGAAGCGAGAATCGCCGTCTTGACGCAGGACGGGCATCCCGAATTAATTGAATTCGTCGAACGCATTCAAGCCGAGGCCGTCCACGCCCAGCCCGCGTTCGTCGGGACAGCGGACGCGGTGAAATTAAGCGAAAACGGGATCGTGACGCGGCTCTATACGATCAATGATCCGAACGAGCTCCCGGACACGACGCATGTCGACGCGGTCATGACGGATGAAGTCGAGTTGTTGCGCCAGCAATGAAAGTTCAGAAAGAGGCCACTTGGTGCGATTTGTTCGCATCAAGTGGCCTCTTTTTCATAATCAATAGCCTTCGTTCAAAGTCATGAATTCGTCTTCTCTCAAAGGTGAATCGCCATATGAGTTATGACCATAGTAGGTGACGACGTACGCACCTTGATTGGATTTGACGAAGAATTCATAGTCTACTCTCGTTTCGTCCTCGAACTCCAATCGATACAAGTAGCCAAACTGAGTTAAATCGAACTCGACGTCATAATCGTTCCTCTCAATTGAAAACTGATTATATAAGTTTTCCTTCAAAAACGCTTCTCGTTGATGGATCTTATGGAGCAAAAACACGACCGCTCCTAACATCAATAAAGCAAAAGTAATCTGAAACGTGGGGAGAGGTCTTTTGGACGTCATCTACACTAACCCTCCTGTTTTAGTTCGGAACAAGCATGTGTGCGTTGGCATGTCGCACCACCGTCCGGTTTCGTCCTTGGTCTTTTGCTTCATAGAGCGCCGTGTCGGCGAGGCTGCTCATCGACTCGACCGGCAAGGCGCTCCCGTGGGCGATGCCGATCGAGGTGCTGATTCGAATCGACGTCCCGTCCGACAGAATGAACGCCTCGGCCGCGATTCGTTCCCGAATCCGCTCGGCGACTTTGACCACTTTCTCGGGAGACAAGTCATAGATGAGGATGACGAACTCTTCGCCACCGATTCGTGCGACCACGTCATGGGCCCGTGTCTCAACCTTCAACAGTTCGGCGAACCGTTTCAAGACGAGGTCGCCGTTCGGATGACCGTATGTATCGTTCACGTGTTTAAAGTGGTCGATATCGAGGGCGAGCACGTTATACGCTCGTCTCTCGGACACGAGCGATGTCGTCCGCTCCTCCCACATCCGGCGATTGAACAAACCGGTCAAATGGTCGCGTTCGGCTGAATGTTTATACTCCTTGGAACGTCGCGTCATTTGTTCTAAGTCGATGGCGAGCAGGCTCGCGAGTGTCCCGACGAGCAGTCCGACGACCCAGAACGTCAAGACAATTTCGACGTAAGCGGTGTTCCATCCGAGGTTAATGAGAATCGAGATCGAGGTGATGACGAGCGCCCAGACGTGTAACAGCATGCTTTGCAACAATAGGCGATGGACGTGCCGATGAATCCACCACATGCCGACGCCGATGACGAAGGTGGCGATGAATGCGACGACGGCCTGGTCGGTCAGTCCGAACAGAAAGCGGGTGCTTGCGATGATGACGGTCGCGATTAAGAGCGGGAAGCGGGCCCCGTAAAAGGCGAGCAGGACGAGCGGCAAATAGCGCAAGTCGACGCGTACTTCCTCGTTCGCTTGGACCGCGTTCATCATGAGGAACAGCCCGAGTCCCCCGGTCATTAGTCCGATTAAGAAGCCCCGGAATCGAAAGGACCCAAAGCGATCGGAATGATACAGTTTTGAAATCAAGTAGAAGCCTGTGAACGCCACGGAGGCGTTCAATAAAAGAGCGGTAAACGGCAAAATGTCACTTCCTTTGAAAAACACTATACTTAAAACGTAACAGACCGTTAAAAAATGTCAATTCTTAATCCGAAATAACGAAAACAGGTGCGTCATCACACGGATGACGCACCTGTCTCGGATTCAGTAGAAAATATTCTCTACAATTTATTTCTCGTTCATCGCTTCCACATCAAGCGTATGCAGTTCGATGAAGCAAGTCGTTCCTTCTCCATAAACCGATTCGACATGGATGCTCCAACCGTGCGCTTCGACGATTTGTTTGCAAAACAAGAGACCGAGGTCAAAATCGTCAGACCCGCGACTGTCAAGGAGGTGGGGCAACAAGTGGGACGGAATGCCGAGGCCCGAATCATGGATGCTGAGGACAGCTGTTCCTTCCACTCGCGTCAAACCGAGTCGAATCGTGCCCCCTTCCGGCGAGTGGCGGATAGCGTTGCCGATCAAGTTATGCAGTAGCTGCAAGAGGCGCTGCTCATCTGCTTTGATCACAAGCGGCTCGGCAATCGACAGTGCAATCTCGTGAAACGGTGAGATGGTTTTATAGTGGGCGCACATCTTTTGGAGAATCGGGTCGAGCAAAAACGTCTTCACCGTCAAGTCGTCATGCCTGGCTTGCTGTTGATAAGCGAGGAAGCTCGTGAGCAGATGCTCCAACCGTTCCGCTTCCAGGCGAACGACATGCAACAAATCTTTTGAGACAGGGTCGAGGTCACGATTGCGTGATAGCCGCTCCGTATAGCTAGAAATGAGTGTAATCGGATGTTGCACTTCGCGTGAAAAACCTGTCAAAAACGCATCGTGTTGTTCTTTTTCAGTCACTTCATTCGTCATGTCGCGCCAGACGATAAAGACGCCGGAACGTGGATGGACGAGGTGGAACGAGAGTGTGATGGCGCGGCCGTCGATTGGCAAGGTCTGTTCGCCATCATCGGCAGACGTCAAGCACGTCAAGTCCCAAAACGAGATCGCCTGTTCACTCGAACAGCCGGACCGTAACAATGCTGATTGAATGTAGTCGGCGAGTGCCGTATGAGTCGGGAATGCAGTGGATTCGAGCGCGGGATAAAGTTGGTGCAAGCGGTCGTTCGCATAAAAGTGAAACTCGACCAAGTCGATATAACAAATCGCATCGATTGCTTGATTGATGAAAGGAAATATGGGAGATGGCCTGGTCGTTTCGGCATTTTGGTGCCGATCGTGTGAGGTAGGGCGATGTTCGGTCATCGTGCAGTCTCCTTTCCATCAAATATGTAGGTGAGACATGACGTGGTTCAGGTCGGTCGGTTTCTGTCTTTATGTGTAGGCACATCAGGTTTATTCATTATAGCGTCTAGTCCTAACGTCATGTTAGTTCGATTCAATCGGATACTTGCCTAATCCGCTCAACGTGTTCGTGAAGAATGTCCACATCTATGAACGATGCAGTATACTAATAAAAATGATGTAAGGGAGCGTGACGTTCATCGAACCGTCAATTCAAGAAATGATTGATATCGTCCAGCGCGGGATCGCAGGTGATGGGATTCATCATATGGAAGTACCGTCATTATATTTTATCCATCAGTCTGTCGTGTCTGACCCCATCTCTCGGGTGAACAAACCGTCCTACTGTCTCGTGCTCCAAGGTGAGAAAGAAGTGTTGCTCGGTGATGAGAAACTGATATACCAAGGGGGGAACAGCGTCGAGGATTGTTCGTCGGTGAGAGTGATGACGCATTGCGTGATGTGACGCTGCGATTGACGAAACTCGTCGAGCAACCTGAGCATATTGCCACACTCGCCCCGCTCTATAAAAAAGAGCTGCTCTATTTATTGGCACAAGGCCCGTTCGGCGATGTGTTGACGCATCTATCGTCTGAAGGCAGTCGAGCGTTCCAAATCAAGGGTGTGATTGACTACATCATGGGCAACTTCACCAAAGTATTGCGCAATGAAGAGCTCGCCCAAGTTGGAAACATGAGCGTCTCGTCTCTCCATCGGCACTTCAAAGAAGTGACGACGTTAAGTCCGCTCCAGTATCAAAAGCAGCTGCGTCTGCAAGAAGCGCGGCGCTTGCTCTTGATGCAGTCGGCCGATATCGGAGAAGCGGCGTTTCAAGTCGGCTGTGAAAGTCCGTCGCAATTCAGCCGAGAATACGCCCGCTTGTTCGGAATGTCGCCGCGTGCGGACATCCATCACCAACGTACGGGGACATCGAGCGAATAAAAGGAAGACACAGGAAAGGGATGTGGCCGCGCCGCATCCCTTTAGTCGTGCACTGGTTGATTCGTCGCAATGGGCGAATACAGGTAAATCGCGAACGTCGTCCCTTCCCCGTAAACCGAATCGGCATGGATGCCCCAACCGTGCGCCTCGGCGATCCGCTTACAGATGCGCAGGCCGAGCCCGGTCCCTTTAATCGGACGGTGGGCGTCGGAGTCGACGCGGTAATACTCGTCAAAGATATACGGCAGCGCCTCCTCCGGGATGCCGATACCAGAATCTTTAACGGATAAGACGAGCGTCCCGTCCTCATCGGTGACCGAGACGTCAATCGTCCCACCGTCCGGGGAATATTTGATGGCGTTGCCGACCAAATTGTGGACGAGTTGGAGCAGCTTGTCTTGGTCGGCCTCGATCGTGGCCGACTCAGGCGTCGACAGTGTCACACGATGGTTGGCCGACGTCGCGTCATAGCTCGAGACGACGGATTCGAGCAGTCGCGACAAATCAATCGGTTGCCGCGTCAACAGTTCTTCGGAATACGAGACGCGCTGATAGTCAAGGAAGTTGTCGACGAGCCGTTCGAGCCGCTCGGCCTCTTGTTTCACGAGCGTGAGCATGGCGTGCGTCTTCTCGTCGTCGGTGTGCCGATACATGAGCAGCTCAGCGTAGCCGTTGATGGCCGTGAGCGGCGTCCGGAAGTCGTGTGACAGCTCGGCGAGGAAGGCGTCCTTTTGTTCCTCGAACAGAATCGTCTCCGTCTCGTCACGCCACATGATGAAGACACCGCGCGGCGTGTTCGTGAAGTTGAAGATGAGTTGAATCACCCGTTCCCCAAGATGAAGGCGGTGGGCGTCCATGTTCGGGCAACCGAGGAAGCGGTTGTCGAGCATCTCTTGCCAGACCGGGGCGATTGCGTCAAGGTCAGCCCCGTTCTCTTCGAAGCGCGCGAAAAAGAAGGCGGTGAGCGCCGTAACGTCCTCGAAACGGCGGGTGACCATCGCTGGGCACATCGCGCGCAACTCTTCGTTCGAATAGAGGTGGTTGCGGGTGAAGTCGATATAACAGATCGCGTCTTGCGCCTCTTCGACGATCGAAGCGATCGGGAAACTGTGGGGCGACCGGGTGCGTTTGGCGGAGAGTGGTCGTTTTCCTCCATTTCGGTGATGGTGCCGACGCGACGGATAGAACTGCTTACGTTCCATAAGCGAACCTCCTTTCACTCTTGTTAACTCTGTCACATATATGAAGACGAAACGTCCGTTTGAAAATAGTTATCTTTTGATTTCCATTATACGTCAATGAAGCCAAAACCAATAGTCACAATAAAGTACCAATCAATTTCGGCTTCAATCCGGGACGAATTGAAAAACCCTCCATCCGATGCGGGATGGAGGGGAGGTGTCAAAAGAAGTTATACGGATTGAGGCTACTCGCCGGTGCGCTACTGCTGTAGACGTATGGCGATTTATGTACTTCGAAGTGAAGATGGTTACCAAACGAGTTGCCGGTGTTGCCGACCGTGCCGATGGTCGCGCCGCGTAACACCGTCTGGCCTTGGACGACGTTCAAGCGATCGAGGTGGGCGTAAACAGTCGTGTACGACTGGCCGTTCAATTGATGCGTGATCATGATGTGGTTCCCGTAGGCGCCGGCGTTGCGGGCGACGATGACTTGTCCGCCAGACGCGGCGATGACCGGAGTGCCTTTCGCTGCTGCGAGGTCAATCCCATTATGGAACGTGTAGCCGTAAATGCCGCTCGCCGGACCATACTTTTGCGTCAACGTGCCTTTCGTCGGCATGAGGAGCTTCGTCGTCGACGACGTTTGAAGCGTCGTGCTCGCGTACGGCTTGATGAATGCACTCGAGACGTAGCGGGACGTGCCGTTGAAGTTGATTTTCGTCCACGAGGCCGTCGTGTGTTGCGCCGAAAACGTCTGACCGAGCTTGGCCGTGCCGACGATCGGATACGCCGTACTCGGGCCAGATCGGACGTTCAAGATGTTCGTCGTCACTTCGGCTTTGTAATACGTCGACGCTTCGACCGGTGTCGAGACAGGGGTGAGAAGGCCGACGGTGAGTAGTGCGCTTAATACAATTGTCATTAATTTCTTTTTCATTTTTATGTAAATCCCTTCGATGTGAGAAAGTGGTATGTGCGATATAATGAACCTGATAATTTAAATTTTATCATCAAAAATATATTTTAATATTACATTTATATTTCAAAAAAATATATTGACATTCTAAAAAGCGAGCCGGCCCAAATCGGGCAAGCTCGCTGTGAGCGTTCCATATGAAGGTTGTTGTTTCTTCATTCCGCGGACAGTTCGTCTTCGGTCACCCATTTGTGGTTTGTGACACGTTCTCCGTTGTCCAGTTCGAAATCGACCATGTAAACCGTCGTCTCCTCAGCGGAGTCGATCGTTGCGGTCGCGCCGCCCATGCCGTTCATATGCTCGGCATCGACTGTTACTTCATCACCCGGCTCATAAGCGTCAGCTTTTGCATCGACAATTTCTTCGTGAATGATCCACTTGTGGTCACGCACGCGTTCGCCCCCATGCATCGGGTCGTACGAGATGCTATAGACGACCGTGTCATAGGCGCCGACGATGGTCGCCTCGGCCCCTTCCATTCCGGGCATGTGGGCTTCGGTGATGACGGCTTGATCTCCGATATTGAACGTCGGATTCTCGGCATCTTGAAGTCCTGCCGGCACGTCACCAGAACCGGACATGTCCATATCCCCGTGGTCCATCGTCTCTTCCATCTGATCATTCATGTGCGTGTTGTTATCCGTCGTGTCGTCTTCACCGCAAGCGACGAGCAAACCGCTGAGTGAAAGTGCCATCGTCATTACGCCAAGTTTCTTATTCCATTTCATCGCTGTTCCCTCCAAGTAAAATATGATTATTTCACGTTCAATTGTCCCATCATCCCATTTTCTTCATGTTCGAGGATGTGGCAATGATACATGAACGTCCCTGACTCTCTGAACGTCATTTTGATTTTGACGCGCTCTCCTGGTGCGACGGCGACCGTGTCTTTCCAGCCGTGTTCGTTATTGGGCGGCGGCTTGCCGTCCCGTTCGAGAATCCGGAACTGGACACCGTGGATGTGGAACGGATGGGTCATTCCGCCCATCATGTCATCTCGATTATAAATCTCCCACACCTCGGTCGTACCTTGTTGCACATTGATGTCGATTCGGTCCGGGTCGAACTGCTTGCCGTCAATCGTCACCATGTGGCTCACCCCGAATAAAGTAAGGCGGCGGTCAGCTTCGCTCGATTCGTTAGCGACCGGAGCTTCCCTGAAAGCATCGGTCCAGTCCCTGTTCTGTACGATTTTGCTGCGCACCGTGAATGTCGTGAACGAAATCCCGTCCGCCTCAAGGGCGAGCTCGTCTCCGAGCGAAAGGTCTGAAAAATCGATTAAAATCTCGGCGCGTTCGCTCGGTGTGAGCTTCAACGTCTCAAGTGAAACGGGTTGGTCGATTAAGCCGCCATCGGTCGCGATTTGAGTGAACGACGCTCCATTCGATAATGAGAAGTCGAGGTTCCGTGCGTTGGACCCGTTGACGAGGCGGACGCGCAACGTCTTCGTCGTCACATCGAACGTCGTATTGATCGCACCGTTCGCGATCAGCGTATCTCCAATCGTGCCATCGATGTTCATCTGGCGATCGTAATCGAGTTGACCGTCGTCTGTGAAAAGACGATCTTGGACGATGAGCGGGATGTCGTCGACGCCATATTCGTTCGGCAGACTGGAAGACATGTCATCCGTTACATAAAGAAGTCCGGCCAGACCGAGGTATACTTGTTCAGCCGTTGCACCCATCGGATGTGGGTGGAACCAAAGCGTGCCTGGTTGTTGGTCAATATCGAGACGAGCTCGCTTTTGCTCGCCCGGGGCCATCAATTGATGTGGACCGCCGTCTTCTTCACCAGGAATGACGAGACCGTGCCAATGGAAAGAGGTCGGTTCATCGAGTTGATTGATTGTATCGATATAAACTGTCTTTCCTGTAGGCAACTCAATCATCGGTCCGAGCAAACTCCCGTTGTAACCAAGTGTCTCGCTACTGACGCCCTGATTGAAGAATCGGTGCTCGCCGCGTTCGGCACGAACCGTGTAATAGAGCGCCTCGTCCGTGACGCGGTCGGGTTGCAGTCGTGTCGGGATCGGCAGCGGTTGAGTCGGCTCGTTCGACGCGACGAGATCGACGGTGTTCCCGCGTCCCATGCTGCCGTTGTCGTGCATCATGCCGCCGTCGTTCCACCCGCCCATGAATGAGCCGTCACCCATCATCCCGCGACCCGGGGCAAACGTGAACAAAAGGAAGGTCAGCCCAATCACGATACTTATGATGCCCGTCCCAATAATCCATTTTATTAAACGGTTCATATGGCATCACCCTTTCACCTAAAAATGAGCGCCTACTCCGTTATACCAACAAGTTATGAAATTTTTGTTAAATGAGAAAATAAGTTTTTATATACTACATAGGGGTATATGGTATACATAGGAGGTGGTAACGTGGAACATTCACACCACGCATCATCTCATCATGAACACGGAGAAACGCATCACGCGCATACCGGCGGACATGAAGGGATGATTGAAGCGTATAAGCGTCGATTTTTCGTCTCGTTAGGGCTGACGATCCCGATTCTCATCTTGTCAGATATGATTCAAGAGTGGGCCGGTTTCGAACTCACGTTTCCTTATGAAAAGGAGACGTTATTCGTGTTGGCGACAATCGTGTACGTCTATGGAGGATGGCTGTTTTTGAAAGGCAGCATCGACGAGTTGCGTCAACGGAATCCGGGGATGATGCTACTGATCGGGCTTGCCATCAGCGTCGCGTACTTCTATAGTGTCGCCATCGTGTTCGGATATGGGCATGGACATGACTTCTTTTGGGAGTTGGCGACGTTAATCGTCATCATGTTGCTCGGCCATTGGATTGAGATGCGCTCCATTATGGGCGCGTCGAACGCATTGCAACAGCTCGTTCGTTTGTTACCGAGCGTGGCGCACCGCATCAGCGGGAACGACATTGAAGACGTTCCGGTGTCAGCAATCGCTACTGGAGATATGATTCTCGTCAAACCAGGTGAACAGATTCCTGTCGACGGAGAACTGCTGAACGGGCGGACGACGGTCGATGAGTCGATGTTGACCGGGGAGTCGATGCCTGTCGAAAAAGAGACGGGGGACGTCGTCATTGCAGGGTCGATCAACCAAGAAGGTAGTATGACGATTTCCACTACGAACACGGGAGAGAGCACGTATTTGGCGAAAGTCATCGATTTGGTCAAACAGGCGCAGGAATCTAAATCGAAAACGCAAAACTTAGCCAACCGGGCCGCCAAGCTATTGTTTTATGTGGCAATCGGAGCGGGTGTGCTGACGTTCGTCATTTGGGTCGCCCTTGGTTATCCAGTCAGTACGGCCGTCGAACGAATGGTTACCGTCATGGTCATCTCATGTCCCCATGCCCTCGGCCTCGCGTCTCCGCTCGTCGTGGCGGTCTCGACGTCCTTGTCGGCAAAGCGCGGGCTATTGATTCGAAACCGGACTCAGTTCGAGGAGGCGCGTCACCTCGATGCAGTCATCTTTGATAAGACGGGCACGTTGACACAAGGCGACTTCGGGGTGACGGACATTGAAGCCACGTCCGCTTATACAGAAGAGGACGTGTTACGTCTGGCCGCCGCGGTCGAGACGGCCTCGCAACATCCGCTCGCTCGGGGCATTCTTCGGGAAGCGGAAGCACGCGAGTTGACGTTGCCGGAAGTCGTCGATTTCGCCTCGATCACGGGCGTCGGACTGGAAGGTCGCGTGGACGGAGCACACGTCCAAGTGGTCAGTCCCCGCTATATTCGGGAGCACGAGCTCTCGATCGACGAAGCGGCGTTCAATCGGTTATCCGCAGCCGGCAAAACCGTCGTCTTCACGATTCGCGACGGGGACTTGGTCGGTATGATCGCTTTGGCGGACATGGTCCGCGATGAAGCGAAAGAGACGGTCCGTGCCTTGAAAGATCGGGGCGTCCGCTCGATTATGCTGACTGGGGACAACCGGAAAGTGGCCGATTGGGTCGCGTCGCAACTTCATATCAAGGAAGTTTACGCCGAAGTGCTACCAGACGATAAATCCCGGCAAGTGCAAACCGTCCAAGCCGACGGCAGCAAAGTGGCGATGGTTGGGGACGGCATCAATGATGCGCCGGCTTTGGCCCAAGCGGACGTCGGCATCGCCATCGGAAGCGGGACCGACGTCGCCGTCGAAACGGCCGATATCGTCCTCGTCCGGAGCAACCCGAAAGACGTGCTGTCGATTCTCGACTTGTCTCGCAACACGTACAACAAGATGATTCAGAATCTATGGTGGGCCGCCGGTTACAACATCGTTGCCATCCCGCTCGCGGCAGGTGTGTTGGCACCGATTGGCATCATCTTGTCTCCGGCCGTCGGTGCAGTGCTCATGAGTCTCAGTACGGTCATCGTCGCGCTCAACGCCCGAACGCTCAAGCTTTAACAAGTTCTTCACATTTAGTATCTATACTGGGGAAGATGCTAAAGATGGAGGGAACGAGAATGAAACGAAAGCTATTCGTACCGATGTTAATGACGACTGTCTTCCTTGCCTCGTGCGGGACGGAACCAACAGAGAATCAGACTGCTGCGCCGGTTGTCGAGAAAGAGGAATCGACAACCGAACAGGTGCCAGACCGCTGGGAAGCGACAGCAGCAGACACCGAAGTTTCCCATATTCACGGTGCCGGTTTTTGGCAAGACGGCCGCCCGGTCATCGCGACGCATACAGGACTGATGGAATTTAGGGAAGACGGTTGGTACGAGTTGTCGTCGAACCGGCATGACTATATGGGCTTTGAGCTCGTCGCGGACGGCTTTTACGCGAGCGGTCACCCGGCGCAGGATTCGCCGTATAAGAATCCGCTCGGCGTCGTTCGTGGAACCGAGAAAGGCGAGACGCTCGAAATTCGTTCGCTAGAGGGCGAGGCCGATTTTCACTATATGAGTGCGGGCTTCGAATCCGAGAGCCTTTACGTGTATTTAGAACAAGCGACAAAAGAGCTCGCACCAGGATTTTATCGTTCGCTCGACGGCGGTGTCTCGTTTGAGCCGATGAAGATGGACGGGATTGAAGGTCGTGGCATCGCCGGTATCATGGCCGATGCAAGCGAACCGGAACGCGTCTTCGTCTATGGCCCGGACGGCATCCTCGTCTCAGACGACGGGGGAGATACGTTCGAGCCGTTCAATGATCAAAGGAATATCGTCACCATGGCCGCGGCAAAAGGACAACTGGCGTACATCGCTAAAACAGGTACCTCGTTCGACCTTATGGTCTCGGATTTGATTGAGGAGACGGAGACGACCGTTGAGTTGCCATCGATGAACGCGGAAAGCGTCCCAATTGAACTGTTCATACAAGAAGGTCGGCTATTGCTGGCGACATCGGACAACAGTGTGTACGTCTTCGACGGCGAAAAATGGACGCAACTGTTGAAAGCAGGAAAGATAAACTAAAAAAATGGCCGGCGCCTGAGTCAGGGGCCGGTCATTTTTAGTGGAGCGGAAGCGTGATTGTAAACGTCGTCCCGGATTGGTCGGAGGCGACGGTCAACGTACCGTCATGCAGACGAATGATTTGATGGGCGATGGCGAGTCCGAGTCCGCTGCCTCCTGTCCGACGGGAACGTGATTTTTCGACCCGATAGAGACGATCAAAGATGTGAGGCAGGTCCTCTTGTGGGATGCCTTTCCCGTCGTCTTGGATGGTGAAGTGAAGCGCCTCATCCGCAAGCTGCATATCGAATTGGACGTGGCCTGCCTCGCTGTGTTCAATCGCATTGTGGGCGATGGAACGGAACACTTGCAAAATCCGGCTTCGATCTAACTGAAGGGCGACGTCTGTCGCGCCGCAATCGGTCCGAGCTTTGAAAGCGATTGGCGTCACCCGGAACATCGTATCGAGCACTCTGCGTAAATCTTCGCATAACTCACTTGCAGGCACAGTTTCACGATGCAACGTGAACGTGTTCTCGTCCAATTGGGCGAGCTGGAACGCGTTCTCGACGAGTTCGGTCAGCGCTTGGCTCTCCTCAAGAATGGTTTGGATCGACTGCTTTTTTAAAGGCTCTGGCGTTTGCGGTTTTGACGCGATCTCGGCATACCCTTGCAGATACGTGAGCGGTGTCTTAATCTCATGGGCGAGATCAGATAAAAATTGGTTCCGTTCTTTGCGGAGGCGAGCCAGTTCGAGCGACATCGCTTCAATCGAGCGGGCGAGTTCCCCAATCTCGTCTTCTCGATTCGTCGGGAGCGTCAACGTCTCAGGATTCGTCAACACATCCTCGGTCGCTCGGCGCAACAACTGAATCGGATTTGAAATCAAACGGCTCAGCAAAACGAACGTCAAAACGGTGATGACGAGCGCAATCCCAGTGATGTAAAGAAACCGGAGTTGAAGGCGATGACTGATCTCATGAATGATCTCAGTCGGGAGAAACATGTACACGTACCCGTAGCGTGTCGCGCTCTCCATGGCGTCAATCGGGGCCAGCACGGCGAGATACGGTTCGTTCTCCCAGTCATTTTCGAGAACGATCGTTTCATTCACGTCTTCGCGACTCGCTTCATTTTGAACGAGCGTCGCGAGCGGATCGGGGAATCGATTGGACGTCTGTAACATCGAATGATCGGGAGCGGTGATGGCGACTTTCGTGTCGGTCTCACTTTCCATCGTCGCGACGTGACCAATCGTCTCATCATCAAAGCTCATCGAGAGTACGCTCGCATGACTCTCGGCCCGCGACTCGAGCCGATCGATTTCTTCGACGACGCGTTCACCGAGGAGCGTGTGATACAGCAATAAAAACAAGACGCCTTCAATCAACAGCGTCGTCAATAAGAAAATCAGGCTGATCCGGAACGGGAGGCTGTTGCGTCGAAACGTCATGAGTCCGCCCGCTCCTCGCTCCAGCGATAACCGCGTCCCCACACCGTCTTCAAATAATCGTCGATCGGGAAGCCAGCCTCGCCGAGCTTGTCGCGAATCATGCGGATATGAGCATCGACCGTTCGCGGATCCGACTCGGACGAATATGGCCACACCAAGTCGTATAAATCCATCCGGTTGTACAACCGGTTCGGATGTTGCAGAAACAACTTTAAGATGGCCGTCGCTTTCGGCGTCATGACGACTTCTTGTTCTTGATAGAGGATGCGCCCGCTCGTTTCTTCATAACGCAATTGTCCATAATTCACATTCGTGACGCGGCTCCGTCGCAACACCGCACGAATTCGGGCTAGGAGTACATTTCCTTCGAACGGTTTCGTGACATAATCGTCGGCTCCCGCGTCCAACCCACGAATCGTCGTCTCGCTGTCTGAGCGAGCCGTTAATAAGACGACAGGAAGTTCCGCGTCGAGCGCTTTGATTTGGCGACACAATGTGATCCCGTCGACACCGGGCATCATGATGTCTAACATGACCAAGTCCGGACGCTCAGAAAGCAGCTCCATCGCTTCTTGTCCGTCTGCGGCCTCGATGCAGGTGTAGCCGTCCCCTTCGAGAAATAGACGGAGGAGCCGCCTCATTTTTGCTTCGTCATCGACAATCAGGATGTTCATCGGTTGCCCCCCTTTCTTCATAGATTCATCACTCCTAACAATTTCGAGACTCCGATTATGTTCTCCTTGTCGTTCAAGGGCGAAAGAATCGTCGGACAAGTCCGGCTTCGTCGAACGGCACAAGCTCGTCTTGTATGCGCTCGACACGGTCATGTCCTTTTCCGAACAGAACCCCACAGTCATAGTCTACCATCCGCTCGCAGAAGAAACGGATGGCTTCTTCGCGCTCGTCAAAACGGGCGAGTTCGGCAGACTGACCATCCGCTAAGTCGTCAAGGATTTGCTGGGGGTCCTCATGACGCGGGTCATGGACCGTCAAGATGAAATCGGCGCCTGAAACAGCGACCACATCGGTCATCATCCGACGTTTCGTCCGGTCACGCTCACCGGCGGCACTGAGCAACACGAGCACGCGAGAATGACGGGCCGTTAGCGACGTCACGACTTTTTCAATGGCATCCGGGGTGTGCCCGTAGTCGATATAGATTGGTGTCGAGATGCCCGTCACTTTCTCGAGTCGACCGCTCGGTAAGCTCAAATTCGAGAGGTGAGGGGTAATTTTTTGTAAGGGGATTCCCGACTGATGGATGATACTGATCGCACACAACATGTTATCAAGGTTATAGCCTTCTTGGAACGGGAGCGCAGATGACGCCGTCTCTCCGTCCATACGAACGATAAGCCGGTCATCTTCCGTCTGACCGAATAAATCGGCTGCGGACGAATGGCGGCTGAACATGAACCGCCTCGCGTGAGGGGGTGCGACGGACCGCATGAGCGCATGATACGGGTCGTCACCGTTGAAGATGCCGCAACCCGAATCTGACAATTGCGCGAACAATTGAGCTTTCGTGTGCGCATACGTCTCCATCGTACCGTGATAGTCCAAATGGTCGTGCGACAGATTGAGAAATGAGGTCGTGTCGAAGGAGAGACTGAAGATGCGTCCCTCCGCGATGGCTTGGGACGAGACTTCAATTAGGCAATCCGTCACGCCGGCCTTGACCATGGCGTGGAGGTGGCGGTGGATCGTCAACGAATCGGGTGTCGTGTTCGGCGTCTCGAACGTCTGACCGGCATACGTGATACCGAGTGTGCCGATCAAACCGATTGACCTGCCGAGTCGGTCGAACAATTGATGCGCGAGCGCGGTCGTCGTCGTTTTTCCGTTCGTCCCGGTGACACCATGCAGACGCAGTTGCGTCGACGGATAATCATAGAACGCACTGGCGAGTTCAGCTAAAGCAAGTTTCGTATCTTTACAATAGATGACAGGCACCCGGGCCTCGATCGGACGTTCGGCGATGATGGCGATCGCTCCGTTATGGATCGCCTCGTCCACGTAGTCATGGCCGTCATGGCGATAGCCCGAGATGCAGACGAATAAAAAATTTTGTTTAATTTCTTTTGAGGAGATGGAAATGCCCTCAATCGTCGTTTCGGCAGGGTGATCTAAATACGTCCATGTCACGAGCTGTTTCAGCTCTGTCAACAGGTCTTGCAGGTTTTTTAACACGTCTTGATTTCTCCTTTGTCGGCAAAGTCCATTTTGATAGTATAGCCCCTGTTTGTGAAAAAGAAGTGAAATGATAGACATGCTCGCTCGACGAGATGGACCATGGGGTTTTAACGAAAAAAGAATAGGCAAAGGAATACATAGCAGCAAATGAATAGAAAGGCAGGAGAGACAAATGAAACCTTACGCAAAATTCGGCTTGATGATTCTTGTGTCGACGTTTCTTATGTATTGGCTCATGTATTTGAACGTGTTCCAATTCGACCACATCTTCTTCAGTCAGACGCGTCTGTACATGGCGCTCATCATGGGTTCGGTCATGGCGTTCGTCATGTTGCTGTTCATGTGGGGCATGTACAAGAACAAGAAGTTGAACGCCGTCATCTTGGGAGCGAGCGCGCTCGTGTTCGGACTCTCGCTATGGCTCGTCCGCAGTCAGACGACGGTCGATGACGTCAGTTGGATGAAAGCGATGATCCCGCACCACTCGATCGCCATCTTGACGAGCGAACGGGCGGAGATCGAGGACCCACGCGTGAAACAGTTGTCAGAAGAGATCATCAAAGCGCAAGAACGGGAAATCGCTGAGATGAAGCGATTGATTGAAGAGTTG
Organism: Exiguobacterium sp. s150; assembly: GCF_018618435.1. Taxonomy (NCBI): domain Bacteria; kingdom Bacillati; phylum Bacillota; class Bacilli; order Caryophanales; genus Exiguobacterium; species Exiguobacterium sp. s150. Next base: position 21,254 of record NZ_JACSMC010000020.1, read on the forward strand.
GAGAAAGAAGAGAAAGAAGCGAAAGCGAACGTGGAATCTGAAGCGAAAACAGACGTGGCCGAATAATGCGGCCACGTCTGTTAGTTTCCGATTAGCGGATATTCGTGCACGTATTGACGCTCTTCAAGTTCGCGCAACATGAAATGGGCGACGTCGGCCCGGTCAATCATCGGCTTGTCAAACGCGAAATAACCGGTCCGATACGTTCCGGTCATAGGTCCTTCTAATAAGAGGGGGCCACGGACAATCGTCCATTCGAGACCGCTTGCCTCGAGAATCCCTTTTTGGATGTAACTGTCGCGCAGTAAATCGCCCGCGAACGTCTTCATGAGCGTCTCGGCGAACCGGCTGATGAGTTTCTGTTTGACGTCTTTCGGTACTTTGACCGTCGCACCTGTCAAATTGACGACGCGTGTCGCGTTGTACGCATGCATGGCGGCAACGACATGGGATGTCGCTTGTTCCAATACGTCCTTGTTCGATGTCTTCGTGTGGCCGAGAGCCATCAGGACCGCATCCGTTCCTTCAACGGTCCGGAAAACATCATCCCGGTTTTCGGCGTCTCCTTTCACAATCGTCAACCGGTCATGAGTCAAATCAAGTTTTTCCGGACTTCTGACTAGCGCTTTGACATGATGACCATGGGCGAGAGCCTGAGTGATCAATTCACGCCCCGTCCGTCCGCTGCCTCCGAATACTGCGATATGCATCACATTCACTCCTTTGTCTAGTAGATATCTCTAGCGTACTTGTTTATGTACAAGAATAGAAGTACGCACAAATTTGACGTATACTATCCTCAAAGATACTGAAGGAGTGGTTCCATGGAAACGTGTCCTGTCGAAACGATTGTCCAAAAATTTTCCGGGAAATATAAGATGTTGATTCTGCATCGGCTCGGCACGCTCGGCGTGAAGCGGTTCAATGAAATCTGCCGCCTGTTCCCGCAAGCGACCCCGCGAACATTGACCCGTCAGTTGCGGGAGCTCGAACAAGACGGATTGATCATCCGTACCGTCTACTCAGAGATTCCGCCCCGGGTCGAATATCGATTATCAGAGGAAGGGGAGTCCCTTTATCCGATTTTAGAACAGTTGGCACGGTGGGAATACGAAAGAAGCGGACAGACGCAAGCATCCGCTCGCTCATAAAGAGAAGGATTTGGTCGCATGACCAAATCCTTCTCTTTTTTAGAAGCGTCGTGGAAAACGCAAGGTGAACGTGGATCCGATGCCAGCGACCGATTCAACGTGGATACTCCCGCCGTGGGCGTCCATGCATTGTTTACAAATTTGAAGTCCGAGCCCGGTCCCTTTGATGGCACGGTGAGCCTCCGATTCGACTCGATAGTAACGTTCAAACAATTTAGGCAACGCGTCTGCTGGGATGCCGATGCCTTCATCACGGATTTGAATGACTATCTCATGTGCCTCTTCAAACGCCGATATAGACACATTGCCGCCTTGCGGTGAATACTTGATCGCATTATGAATAAGATTTTGCAGACATTGTCTGACCCGATCCGCATGAGCGACGATGGTCATGTTTTCTGGCTCGATCTGTATGGAAATGGTATGGGTTGCGGTCGTCGCGTGAAATGTCGCAAGAATTTCATCTAACATGTGGGAGACGGACACGTCGTCCATGTGTCCGTTCAGCACGACCGCATCATGGCGTTGAAAATCCAAATAATGATCGGCGAGCCGCTCGAGCCGTTCAGTCTCTTGTTGAATCAGCCGTAACATATTCGCTTGCTTCTCACGCGTGAGCGGTTGATGCAATAACAGTTCGGTGAATCCTTTGATGGCCGTCAACGGTGTGCGAATCTCGTGTGACAACTCGGCGAGGAACACTTCTTTCCGTAAAGATAACTCAAGTGTCTCGGTATGGTCGTACCATGTGAGGAACACGCTGTCCGGGTTATTGATAAAGTATGGGACGACTTGAAAAAGATGTGTATCGAACGAGCATTCGAGCGTCGAGACCGGCTCAGATGAGCAAATCGAGCGGAAGAAAGCCTCAAACTGTTCACGCGGTACGACTTCTATTTGCCGGCATCGCGCGAGAAAAGACTCGAGCGTGCTTGATTTCGAAACCTCGAAGCGTCGAGCCAAATTCTCATTCATTAAGAACGTATTCGTCGCGGGTTCATAAAAGCAGACCATCGCCTGCGACTTGTCGAGCAAGGATTGGACAAATCCATCCGGTTTCGTCCAGTCTCGCTCGGTCGGATCAGGTCGAGTGTCGTCGTGCGCTTCAAAAGAAGACGAAGCAATCGGTTCAAGGTTGTGTGTCATCGGTGTCGCCCCCTATCTTCTGCTGAAACATTCCTAAAACGCCTTCAAGTGAAATTGTAAAGCAACGTGTATGCAATGCCTATGCGACAATGTGCAAAATGTGCAAAATTCTTGAATTTGAACCAAATTTCTCACAAGTCCTTGTGAAGCTTCTCTTCGATCAGATATAACGCTAACGTGAGGGCATCAATCCGTCGTTTCGCCAGTGTCACCTGCGATTTGTATCGCTCAGGGGAGTCTTTCGCCTCGAGCGTCCTCACCGTCTCGTTCAGTTTTTGGAGAATCGAATCGATTTGCCGCTTCGCCTCCGTCAGTTCCGTCATTGAATAATTCATGGCTCCTCCTAAAGGGTTTTCTCCAGTATACAGAAGAAAAACCGAAGCATGTGCCCCGGTTTAGTCTGTCTGCGGTATATAGTTTCTAGTACGGCGGTTTGTCGAGCGCGGTGCGACGAGGAAAAAGATTCCTAACATCACGCCGACGCCAAGTCCCCACGGACTGTTGAACAGAAGCATCAACACGATCCCGAAGACGAGTCCAATACTCACATCACCCATACGGTCAAACATGCATAACCACCTTTTCTGTGTTTGCTAGACTAAAGGTTTACCCACAATTGAGAAGTGATCCACCTGGGAGGCTAGCACGTCTCCCTTTTGTTATACGTTCGTCTGTTGATTTGGTTTCGTTTTGTAGAAACTATAGACGACGCTGATCAAGATGACGAGGACGATGGCGCCAAGCGACATCCAAATCGGCATCTTGTACACGTCGCCGAAAATCATCTTTGTCCCGATGAAGACGAGCATGAAGCTGAGCCCGTGCTTCAAGTAATAGAAGCGGTCAATCAAGTTAGCAAGGACGAAGTAGAGGCTACGGAGTCCAAGAATCGCCATGATGTTCGCATAGAAGATGATATACGGGTCACGCGAGTAGGCAAAACTGGCCGCGACCGAGTCGACGGCGAAGACGATATCTGAAATTTCGATAAAGATGAGCGCGATGAAGAGCGGTGTGAAAAACAGTTTGCCGTTGATACGTTTCGTGAACTTACCAGACGAGATGTCTTGCGTGATCGGCAAGCGGCGCTCGAGCCAACGAATCGTCTTGTTCTCTTCGAGCGACTCGTCTTTGCCGATATTCTTGAACATCATCCAACCTGTGTAGACGAGGAAGGCACCGAACACGTAGTAGACCCAACCGAAATTCTCCAACAGGGATACCCCGGCAACGATGAAGACGGCCCGGAAGAAGATTGCTCCGAGAATGCCCCAGAATAATACTTTGTGCTGATACTTGAGCGGAATCGCGAAGTAGGCGAATACGAGCGAGAAGACGAACACGTTATCGATGGCGAGTGCTTTCTCGATGAAGTAGACGCTCGCATATTCGGTCGCGGCCGTGCCACCTTGTGAGTAAAACAACCATCCACCGAACGCGAGAGCAATCCCAATCCAGACGAACGTCCATGTCCATGCCTCACGGAGCGAGACTTCGTGTGCCTTGCGGTGGAACACCCCGAGGTCAAGTGCGAGCATGAAGATGACGAGCGCCAAAAAGGCGATGAGCAGGGTCAACAACAATTCCTCCTTTTTAAGTTCAAATGAACTCTATATGATTAATTTAAGGTCATAAGAACTTAAAGTCAAGCATAAATATGTGAATTCATGAAAAAACACTCCGAAGTCAATTCGGAGTGTGCAAACTTAACGCTGTTCAGAGCGGCGTGACCAGATGACACGTACGATGAAAGCCCCTAGTCCGAGCAGGATGACGGCGAGGACACCATACATGACATGCGAATACGTCTCGATATGGCCGAGCCACACTTGCCAATTCTCCCCGACATATACGCCGACAAAGATGAGCACTGTGTTCCAAATCAACGTCCCGAGTGTCGTTAACGTCAAGAATTTGATGAACGGCATGTTCGACATGCCGGCCGGAATCGAGATGAGACTGCGGACGACAGGGACGAATCGACCGAAAAAAACGAGTTTCGGTCCAAAGCGGTCGAACCAACGATCGGCCATACGGACGTCATCAACTTTCATATAGAGGCGCTTGCCATAACGTCCGACCCAAGCCTCGAGGCGCTCCCTGTCGAAGAACAGGCCGACGCTATATAAGACGATGGCTCCGATGACCGCCCCGACCGTCGCAGCGAGAATCATCCAGACGGGTGAGAGTGCGGTCGTCGTCGTGAAGAAGCCAGCGAATATTAAAATGAGCTCGGACGGGATGGGCGGGAAGACATTCTCGATGAAGATGAGGAAAAGGACGCCGAAATAGCCGAACTGCTCAATCATTTGTTGAATCCATTGTTCCATGAATCGTTTCTCCTTGCGTATATGACATTTCTGTTTACTTTACCCGATAGCAAAGAGCACGCCCATACAACTGGAGATTGAATTTGTTGACCATAAATGTGCGAAACATTAATGGCACATTCGTAGTTGGAGAAAATGTCTCATTTTTTGATTTGCTACCCTTCTATAAGGGGAAAAAGAATGAATCAACTTGATTGAACTCAAAAGGAGGCATGAACAGATGAAATACTTAGTCACAGGTGCGACCGGGAAACTCGGTTCGAAAATTGTCGATGAGTTACTCAAATCGGTCCCGGCAAGCGAACTCGCAGTCAGTGTCCGCAACCTTGAAAAAGCGGAAGCTCTGAAATCGAAAGGGGTCGACGTGCGTCACGGCGACTTCGACAAGCCAGAGACGCTCGATGAAGCGTTTAAGGATGTCGAACGACTGCTCATCATCTCGACGGACGGGGATAACGAGACACGCATCCGGCAACATGCGAACGCGGTCGAAGCGGCCGAACGAGCCGGCGTGTCGTTCATCGCCTACACGAGTCTCGCTGATGCGACCGATAGTCAAAACCTCATGGCACCGCCGCACGTCGAAACCGAAGGCGCGATCGAGCGGACTGGTATCCCGCACGCGTTCTTGCGCAACAACTGGTATTTAGAGAATGAACTTGGCAACATTCAAGGCGTGCTCGCCGGCGCACCTTGGGTGACGGCAGCCCGGGACGGGAAAGTCGGTTGGGCATTGCAGGAAGACTACGCCGAAGCGATCGCAAACGTCCTCCTAGCGGACGATTTCGAACAAGATATCTTCGAACTATCGGGTCCGCTCCATACTCAAGCCGAGCTCGTCGAGGTGCTCAGTGACGTGCTTGGACGTGAAGTCGCCCTCCAGGAGGTGAGTGCCGAGGCATACGCTGACGTCATGCGCGGCGCCGGGGTGCCGGAAGAAGCGATTCCGATCGTCGTCGGCATTCAAGACAGCATCCGCAACGGCTCGCTCGAAGTCGAGTCGAACGATTTCGAGTTGGTGCTCGGCCGTCCGGTGACGCCACTTCGTGAGGCGCTCGACAAACTGATTGCCACATTATAAAAAACCAGACCGCGAATCCAACATTCGCGGTCTGGTTTTTTAGTTGGCCCGGGACTCAAGCTGACCGGTCACGTCTTCTAACGTGCTCGCGGTCGAGGCGAGGCGGTCGGACATACAACTCAACTCTTTTTGGATGGCGACTTGTTCCTCGGTCGCGGCGGCGACGTGTTGAATCTGTTGCTGCAACTCGCTCGCCGCGTGTTTCGTTGTCGCGAGGCGCATCTCGAGCGTCTCCATCTGCGACGTCACACTTTGACGCGTCGCTTGAATCGAATTGATTTGCCCGTCAATCTCGGAGACATCCTCGGTCAAGCGGTGGAAGACGGCGGTCATATCGGCCGAGACGGTTTGACAGTTCTCGGTCGCTTGTTTGAACAACTGCGCCGATTCCCGGACGACCGTCGTATCCTCCATGAGGCCACCGAGGACGCGTGTCATCTCGGCCGCGTAATCACGGGACTGGACGGCGAGTTTGCCGACCTCTGAAGCGACGACGGCGAAGCCCCGTCCGGCGTCACCGGCCCGTGCCGCCTCAATCGAGGCGTTCAAGGCGAGCATGTTCGTCTGGCCGCTGATTGTCTCGACGTGTTGCAGGATGGCTTGAATCTCGGTCGAGCGGTTCGACATCGTCGTGACGACGCGTTCGAGCCGCTCGGACTCATGGATAATCTCTTCGACTTTCGCTTCCATCCGCTGCATGTCATCTTTCCCTTCAATCGCATCGGCCGCGATCCGGGACGAGGCGGCGGCGGTCTGGGCCATCCGCTCCTGAATGAGGGCGGTGAGCGCGCGAATCGATTGAATCTCATCGGCCCCGTGATTCATCGACGTCTCTTGTTCGGTCGCGTGCGCGACGATCGGATCGACCGTGACGGCGATTTGTTCCCCGGACGCGAGCGACTGATTGGCGGCCGTCTCGAGCTCGGTCGCATGTGTCTTCAAGGTCATGACGAGTTGGCTCGCGTCGGTGACGGCCTGTCTCAATAAGCGGCGTGTCTCGTCCTCTTGCGCTTTGACGCGTGACGACTCGAGGTTACGGAAGTGGATCTGGACGATGAGCACCGCGCTCAACAAGATGAGATAAATCGCATGGACGAGGAGCAGGCTGAACGGATAGTCGGCCGTTCCGCAGATGATCTCCGGGAACAAGAAATAGCCGGCCAAGTGTTGTACCGCGAAGATGACGGTGCTATAGAGGATCAAGTCGATGCGGCGCATGAACGACAAAATCGCCAAGACGACGAAAATCGAGAAGTGATACTCGACGAGTCCTTGGCCGCCGGCGACGGTCGAGATGCTCGTGAACGTCAGCGTGAGCATCATCAAATACGGGAATAGCTCGGGTTTCGTGCGACGGCTGACGACCATAAACAGGAACAGCACGATCGGAACGGCAAACAATACCCATGTCGCGACCGGGTACGCATAGCCGACGGTCCCGTTACGGAGCACGGTGTATGTATAGGCGAAATCGGTGAAGCGGTGGAGCAAGTGGACAATGACGGACGTCAAGACGATGACGAACGTGGTGACGAGCATCAACTGATTACGTTTCGTAGCACTCATATAATTTCCTCACATTCTGAATAGTAGTTCGATTTGGCTATCTTATTATCGGACAAATATCACAATGTTTTACTTGATTTGAATATTCAGTGAAAAAATTATTTCACCCTGAAGATTTTTTCGTTTGAAAATAAATGATTCGCTCCGATAAAGAGAATGGAGGGATGAAAATGAAACAAATGTCACTATCAAAGAAAATAATGATTTTGCTCGCGGTTCCGTTGTTGTCGATGATTGTCATCGCCATCGTGGGTCGACTCTATATCGGGCAAATGGCCGATGCGGGCGAAGAACTGTATCGAAACGATTTGCTACCGATGCAATATCTTGGGCAAATCCGGACGGATGAGCGAGCGATTGACGGATATCTACTCGAGCTCATTCTGTCTACAGAGACGGAACGAAACGAGGAGCTAGAAGCAGATATCGCCGAACGGAGAGCGAGTATATCGTCTAATCTCAAGGCATTAAACGACATGTTCGACCCGAAAGATGAGACGATGAAAGCGCACATGGAGGATGTTACAACAGGAGTGACGGCTTATCTAGAAGGAGTCGACCTCGTCTTGCGACCGGCGCTCCGGGAAGAGAATGCGGCAGCATACCGAACATACTTGTCTGATTTACGTCCGACCCGTCTCGAATTGGTCGACTCGGCGGCCTCACTCATGGAAGGCATTAAACAAGAGGCTGAAACCTCCAACGAGGAGATTCAACAGAGTCTCGGCAACGCCATCGTTGTCTTTTGGGTTACCGCGGCCCTCGCCTTTTTGACATCGATCGCTCTTGGGGTCTATATCGCCCGTCTGATTTTGCGGCCGATCAAACAGTTGAGCCTTCTGATGGAGCGGGCAGGCGAAGGTGATTTGACGGTGCACGGGACATACGCGTCGCGTGACGAGATCGGGTTGCTCGTACAAGCGTTCAATGCGATGAAAGATAATTTACGTCACTTGATCGAACAAGTGACCGCGACGTCCGACCGCGTCGCCGTCTCGTCAGATGACTTAAAGAATAACGTCGAGGAGACGACGAAAGCGACGGAAATGGTCGCGATGACGATGGAAGAGATCGCGTCAGGTTCGATGCGTCAGCTCACGCGCGTCAAAGCGTCTAACGAAACGTTGACGGATTTGACGAATGGCATCCATCACGTGTCGACGAACGCACAGCACATGACCGAACTGTCGGAAACGACACTTCAAAAAGTGGCGAGCGGGAACGAATTGATTGAGACGCTCGAGCACCAACTCGATGAGACGAATGAAAAGATGAAACAGCTCCAACAAGTGATCGCTCAGCTCAATATGAGATCAAACGAGATCGGAACGATTACCGGGGCCATCACGGGCATTGCCGAACAGACGAACTTGCTCGCCTTGAACGCAGCCATCGAGGCGGCACGAGCGGGCGACCAAGGGCGCGGCTTCGCCGTCGTCGCCTCAGAGGTGCGCAAGCTTGCCGAGGAGTCGGCCGTAGCGACGAAACAAATCGCCGCCTTGATCGCAAACACACAGGCGGAGACGAAAGACGCGGTCGAGACGATGCATATCGTCGAACGTGACGTGTCGAACAGCGTCCACCACGTCAAACAGACAGGCGAGGCGTTCGATGAGATTCAAGAAGCGATTGAAGAAGTCGCGCATAAAGTCGAAGAAGTGTCCGGTGCCGTCCAAGAGATGGCGGCCGGGGCGACTGAGATTTTGACGTCCGTCAGCGAGATTCAAGGAATCACCGAGGCGACCGCGACCGAAACCGAGAACACGTCGGCGGCAACGGAAGAACAGATGGCGTCGATGGAAGAGATCACGGCGTCGGCCCAAGAACTGTCCAACATGGCCATCGAGATGCGCAAGATGACGAAGAAATTTATTGTCTGACGTGGCAAAATAAGTTCGAAAAGATAAATAGATTAAGATGTTGATAATGTTTTTTCGTATGTTCTCATGTAGTCGATGAAACGTCACCGTTTAAACGAGTAGAGTCTCTATTTCGATATACGTGTACGCGTCATATAAAACCCGCACTGGTTTGCCAGTGCGGGTTTTATAATTAAATCTTACGTTATTTTTGTTAACTGAACAAAAATAAAATCATAACTTATCAACTTAATTTAATTGATGATATAAAAAACAAAAAAATGAATTTTGTTTACTAAACATTGTTTATTTTATAGATTTAATGCGTTAGAATCAGAGTGTGGTGAAACTGATAAGGAGGGAATGACTATGAAAGACATGCTGAAATTGTCTGAAGCATTTACAAACACTTTTCAGAAGGACTTCGAACGGGTATTTTTTGCCCCTGGCAGAATCAATTTGATTGGAGAGCATATCGACTATAATGGGGGACACGTCTTTCCTGCGGCGTTGACGTTCGGGACATATGCGTTGGTACGACGTCGTACCGATCGACAGTGCCGTTTTTACTCGATGAATTTTCCGGAAGCTGGAGTGGTCACTGTCCCGTTAGGTGAGCTTGATTACCAAGACGCGCACGGGTGGGTGAATTATCCGAAAGCGATGCTCCGTTACATGCTTGATGGACGTGAACCGTCGTTCGGGTTGGACTTTCTGTATTTTGGCGATATCCCTAACGGTGCGGGCTTGTCTTCGTCGGCTTCGATTGAGTTGGTGACGGCGGTCGCTCTGAATGCGGTGTATGATTTGAACTTTGATCAACTTGATCTCGTCAAATTCGGACAACGCGCCGAAAATGAATACATCGGGGTCAACAGCGGGATCATGGACCAATATGCGGTTGGGATGGGCAAGAAAAATCAAGCGATGTTACTCGATTGCGATACGCTTGAATGTACGTATGCGCCGTTTGAGTTTGAGGATGTATTGGTCGTCATCATGAATACGAATAAGCGGCGTGAACTGGCCGACTCTAAATACAACGAGCGGCGACAAGAGTGTGACACGGCACTAAAAGTTCTCAATCAAGAATTGAATATTCGTGCGCTCTGTGATTTGGATAGTGCCACACTAGAAGAAAGACAAGATCGATTTGAAGATGAGACCATCTATCGCCGGGCAAGACACGTCGTCAGTGAAAATGAGCGCACACGTGAGGCGCTCCACGCTCTTCAGGCCGGTGACGTCCATCGCTTCGGAGAACTGATGGATGCCTCTCATCGCTCGTTGGATAAGGATTATGACGTGACCGGTGTCGAGTTGAACACATTGGTCGAGAGCGCATGGAGACATGGGGCGATTGGGGCGCGCATGACGGGCGCTGGTTTTGGAGGTTGTGCCATCGCTTTAGTACGGGAACATGAGAGTGCTCGTTTCATCGACGAAGTGACTGCGGACTATGAACGCCAAATCGGATATGCGCCGACTTGCTACGTCGCTTCTATCGGGGAAGGAGCCCATGAAATCAAAGGAGGGAGCATCTCATGAGTATTCTCGTTGTAGGGGGAGCCGGTTACATCGGCTCTCATGCGGTCTATCAACTGATTGATCGAGGCGAAGATGTCGTCGTCGTGGATAATTTGTCGACGGGACATCGCCGAGCGTTGCATCCGAATGCGACGTTTTATGAGGGGGATATCCGAGATAAAGCCTTTTTAGACAAGGTGTTCTCTCAAGAGCAGTTTGACCAAGTGATCCACTTTGCGGCAAATTCGCTCGTCGGCGAGTCGATGGAGAAACCGCTCGATTATTATGACAACAACGTCTATGGGACCCAGGTGTTGTTAGAGACGATGGTGAGACACGGTGTGCTTGAGATCGTTTTCTCTTCGACGGCAGCGACGTATGGCGATCAGGAAATCATGCCGATTGCCGAGTCGGCCCTGACACATCCGACGTCGACGTATGGTGAAACGAAGCTCGCGATGGAGAAGATGATGGGGTGGATCGGGAATGCCCATGGACTGCGCTATGTGGCTCTGCGCTATTTCAATGTGGCAGGGGCAAGGTCGGGAGGAGAGATTGGTGAGGACCATCATCCCGAGACACATCTCATTCCGCTCATTTTGGAAGTGGCGAACGGGAAACGGGACCACATCTCCATCTACGGAACGGATTACCCGACAGAAGACGGGACATGCATCCGTGACTATATCCACGTCGAAGACTTGGTAGATGCACATGTGCGTGCCCTCCACTATTTGCGTGACGGTCAGAAGAGTGACGTGTTCAATTTGGGATCGAATACGGGCTTCTCTGTCAATGAGATGATTCAGGCGGCCCGTCAAGTGACGGGACACGCGATTCCTGCTCAGGCGACGACACGCAGAGCTGGCGACCCCGCACGTCTCATTGCCTCTGCGGAAAAAGCGAAGCGAGTACTGGGGTGGGCTCCTGAAAGAACCGATATCACCCGTATCATCGCAGATGCATGGGCATGGCATGCCGCCCACCCTGACGGATATCGTGAGGTGGGACGATGAGTGCGCTTGTGAATGGACTCGTGGCGGCAACGCTAAAAAGTGGACTCATCCAGGAGCGGGATGTCATCTACGTGAAGAACCGGTTGCTCGCCATGACGGGGGCGACACCGAGCGATGAGACGACGAACGGTCGAATCCCGGAGCTCGTCGACCGATTGGTGGACGAGGCGGTGCGGAACGGTTTGACTGAGGACGGCCGGTCACAGCGGGATCGGTTTGCGGCAGACATGATGAACCAATTCATGCCACGCCCCTCGGAAGTAGAACGGGTGTTTTACGACAAGTACGCGACGGACCCGGTCATGGCGACGGATTACTTTTACCGGTTGTCGACGGACTCGAACTATATTCAGACAGAGCGAACGAAACAGAATATCTCTTATCAAGTAGATACAAGATATGGAATGGTCGACATCACGATCAACGTGTCGAAGCCAGAGAAAGATCCGAAAGAGATTGCACAACAGAAGAGCGTGAAGAAAGAGGGGACCCCGTACCCGAAGTGTCTCCTCTGTGTGGAAAATGAAGGGTACGAAGGGCGCTTAGATCATCCGGCGCGAGCCAATCATCGGCTTGTGCCGCTCGAACTCGGAGGCGAGGAATGGTATATGCAGTACTCGCCTTACGTCTATTACGACGAACACTGCATCTTATTGTCGGGTGAGCATCGAGATATGCGGATCGACCGTTCGTCGTTCGTCCGTCTGCTCGACTTTGTAGAGAAATTTCCGCATTACTTCGCGGGATCGAATGCCGACCTGCCGATTGTGGGCGGCTCGATTTTATCGCACGACCATTACCAAGCAGGACGATACACGTTTGCGATGGCGGAGGCGCGCGAGACAGGCCGATTCTCTTTTGAGGAATTCCGAGATGTGAGCGGACACACGTTGCTTTGGCCGTTGTCGGTCATTCGGTTGCGTAGCCAAAATCAAAACAGCCTCGTCGCGTGCGCGGATCGTGTCTTGTCGACTTGGCGCAACTATTCGGACGAAGCATGTCACATCTTGGCCCACACGGACGCCCCGCATAATACAATCACACCAATCGCACGAAAAAAAGGTGAGTTCTTCGAGTTGGATCTCGTTCTTCGAAACAACCGGACGACATCGGAACATCCACTCGGACTCTTCCATCCCCATGCAGATGTTCACCATATCAAACGAGAAAATATCGGATTGATCGAGGTGATGGGGCTTGCCGTGCTCCCGGCGAGGCTCCAAGCTGAGATGGACGAAGTTAAGAGATTTATTGTAGGAGAAACGGACAACGTACAAGATCTCCATCAAGATTGGGCTTGCGAATTGAAACGGGCATACGATGGAAGGGAGAATATCGAACGTTTCATCGAAATGGCCGTAGCCGAAAAATTTGTTAAGGGACTTGAGGACTGCGGCGTCTTTAAGTTGGACGAAAATGGACAACGAGGACTTCAGCGCTTTATTCAAGTAATTCAATCACGGGACTAAAGGGAGGCGGACAGGTGAAGACTTGTCTGCCTTTTACTTTACGGTTGAAACAAATCCTTCTGTTTAGTAAAATTAAATCACATTTTACCCAATATTGGAGGCATGATTACTTTGACAAGCATTCGTGAAGTGGCGAAGAAGGCGGGCGTTTCGATTGCGACTGTATCCCGCGTATTGAATTCGGATGAGAAGTTATCCGTCAGTCAAGAAACACGTGATAAAGTGTTGCAAACAGCGAAACAATTAAAATACAGCCCACGAGAGAAGAAAACGCATAAGAACCGGATCGCGACAGTTGGGCTCGTGACCACGGTCAATGAGATTCAAGAGATTGATGATCCATATTTCCGAGCGATTCGACGCGGTATTGAACAAGAAGCCGAACGGCTGAGGGTGAGTGTCAACCGGGTGATCCGTCTGTCTGATAAAAAAGCGGACTGGGAAGGATTGAACCATCTCGGAGGAATCCTCGTCCTCGGTACGGTCGACCCGAAAACATTGGAGTCGCTCTATAACGAGAATCCTAATATTGTCGTCATCGATGACTCGCATGCCGACGCACGGTTTGACGCCGTATATTCTGATTTCAAAAGCGCGACCATAGCGAGTCTAGAACATCTATACGAAAACGGACATCGCAACATCGCCTATATCGGAGGGCAGCGTGTCGTCATGAACCAAGAGGGTGACGTCTATTTCAATGAGGACGAGGATCGGTATCAGACCTATGTATCTTGGATGAACGACAAAGGGTTGCAGCATCTCCGCTATGGGCTATTAGGGGGATGGAGCACGTTGGAAGGACTGCGTTTAGGTGAACAGTTGACGGAGCGTGGCGACACGACAGCGGTGTTGGTCGCGAGTGACCCGATGGCCGTCGGTGTGTATCGCGCTTTTCAAAAACAAGGATATAGCATCCCAGAGGACATCTCGATCTCTAGTTTCGACGACATTGAAATCGCTGAATTCCTGACACCTTCGTTGACGACCGTGAAGGTAGAGACCGAAGAACTTGGGAAATTTGCCGTCAAGTTGGCGTTGGAACGGATCCGCGAAGAACGAGATATTCCCGTGCGAGTCATGATTCCGGCCAAACTGATCAAACGAGAAAGTGTCCATTATAAAAATTGAATAAAAGCGATTGACAAAGTGTTTACTAAACGTTAAATTATAGATGTGTTTAGTAAACGCTTTCATTTTAGTTTTTAATGAAAGCGCAACCACTATTGGGAGGTTGAGCCATGAAGTTGATTCATGTTAACGAAACAGAGAGAGTATTCCATTTGTCTAATGCAGTATTTAGCTATGTGCTCCGTGTCGAAGAAGGCAACGTGTTGACCAACGAATATTTTGGTCAGGCGATTTCGGCATATCGCGGTGGACGGAAGTATCCTCGCGTCGACCGTTCCTTTTCCCCGAACTTTCCGGAGGCGACGGATCGCCTTTATTCCCTCGATACGATCTTGCAAGAATATCCAGGTTACGGGACGGGAGATTATCGGACGCCGGCCCAAGTCATCCGCCACGAAGACGGATCGACTGTCACGGATTTCCGTTACAAGTCCTATGAGATTGTGACAGGAAAACCGCGTCTTGATGGCATGCCTTCGACGTATGTCGAACAGGATGAAGAAGCAGAGACGCTGATCATCACACTCGAAGATCCGAAAGAGCGACTGACTGCTCGTCTCGCCTATACCGTGTATCGTGACCGTCCGGTGTTGGCACGATCCGCTCGAATTGAAAATGAAGGAGCGGAGACCCATTACCTTCAAAAAGCAGCGAGCCTCTCATTGGACCTTCCGCTTCAAGAGCTCGAGGTCATCACGCTGAACGGGATGTGGGGCCGAGAACGAATGATGGAGCGTGAACCAGTAAAACGTGGCGTGAAAGTATTCGACAGCAAACGTGGCTCGAGTAGTCACCAAATGAACCCGTTTCTCGCACTCGTTTCACCCGAGACGACGGAGTATGCGGGAGAAGCAGTCGGCTTCAGCCTTGTCTATAGCGGAAGTCATCAAATGTTGCTCGAACGAGACCCATACGGACAGACCCGTGTGCAACTCGGCATCAACGAATTTGGATTCGAGTGGCGCTTGGATCCAGGCGCATGTTTCCAAACGCCGGAAGTGAACATCGTCTATAGTGCAAACGGGACGATGGAAATGTCACAAGCATTCCACGCCTTGTATCGTGAACGGCTCGCACGCGGAACCTTCCGTGACGCAGACCGACCAATTTTGATCAACAACTGGGAAGCGACTTATTTCGACTTCGACGAAGCCAAAATCAAATCGATCGTCGATGAAAGTGCCGCGCTCGGAATCGAGTTGTTCGTGCTGGACGATGGCTGGTTCGGACGTCGCGATGATGATTACACGTCACTAGGCGACTGGTTCGAATATGAGCAAAAGATTCCGAACGGATTGAAAGGACTCGCAGACTACATTCACACCAAAGGCATGAAATTCGGTCTATGGTTCGAACCGGAGATGATTTCGAGAGAGAGCGAACTCTTCAAACAGCATCCGGACTGGGCGATTCAAATCCCGGGACGCGGTCTATCCAAAGGACGAGATCAATATGTACTCGATTTCAGTCGGAAAGAAGTACGAGATAACATCGTGCAGCAGATGACCGAGGTGTTGGACCGCGTCCCAATCGATTATCTCAAATGGGACTTCAACCGTAACGTGACCGAGGTATTCTCGACGTCACTACCGAGTGACCGTCAAGGAGAAGTGTTACACCGCTATGTCCTTGGACTATATGAAGTGCTCGAGACGATCACCTCACGCTATCCGAACATCTTGTTCGAGAGCTGCTCCGGCGGCGGCGGTCGGTTCGATCCAGGCATGTTGTACTACATGCCTCAAACGTGGACGAGTGACAACACGGACGCCATCGCGCGTTTGAAAATTCAACATGGGACGAGCATGGTGTATCCCATCTCCTCGATGGGCGCACACGTCTCGGCTGTGCCAAACCACCAGACACACCGTGAGACGAGTCTCGAGATGCGGGGGAACGTCGCGATGGCTGGCGTGTTCGGTTATGAGCTCGATGTGACTGAGATGTCAGAAGACGAGAAGGCGATCGTCAAACAGCAAGTCGCATTCTATCAGGAGCATCGTCGTACGTTCCAATATGGGACGTTCTACCGGCTAGAGAGCGCATTCGACAGCAATCATCCTTCTTGGATGTTCGTATCGGAAGAGGAAGTCATCGTCTGTGACTATAGCGTGCTCAGCGAAACCGCACCGCTCATCCGTTTGTTGAAATTGAGAGGATTGGACACAACAGCCGTCTATGAAGTAGAAGGCCAGCATTACGGCGGTGATGAGCTCATGCACGTCGGGCTTTACATCGAGCCGATTGTCAAAGGTGATTTTGTAAGTAAGTTGTACGTACTGAAAAAAGTAAACGAACTTTCAGGAGGCCAATCAAAATGAACAAGACAATGAAACTAGGCATGGTAGGGCTCGTCGCATCATCTCTCGTACTCGCAGCTGGTTGCTCGGGCGGAGCGGAGTCGGACAAGACAGAAATCGAATTCTTCTCCCAAAAAGTCGAAATGAAGGGGACGCTCGATGAGATCATCGCTGATTTTGAAAAAGAGAATCCTGATATCGACGTCAAATTGACGAGCGTCAGCAATGCCGGGACCGTATTGAAAACGCGGATCGCCGGCGGGGACATCCCGGATATCGTGCACACATACCCGCAAAACCCAGACTTTAAAGGATGGGCGGCTGACGGGAAGTTCCTCGACCTGTCTAACGAAGATTTCTTGAGCAACTTGAAGCAAGGGGCGGCTGAATCGTACGCGGTCGACGGAGGGATTTACTCACTCCCGCTCAACTCGAACGCGTGGGGCTTCTTCTATAACAAGACAAAATTTGAAGAGCTAGGACTGGAGGCGCCGAAAACATGGTCCGAGTTTGAAGACGTCGTCAAAGAGATCAAAGATGCTGGCGAGACACCGTTCGCGGCAGCACTCACGACTGACGACTCATGGACGATGAACGGTTATCACCAATTGGCTTGGGCGACAACGACAGGCGGTTTCGACCAAACGCAAGACGCATTGAAAAACAGCCCGAAAGATGGCATCAAAGTCGGTAACGAAGATTTTGAGACTGTGGCAGATGAGTTAAGCCTCGTCAGCGGTAACACGCAAAAGAATGCGAACGGGGCATCTTACAGCGATGCGGTCGCACTCTTCGCAAGGGAAGAAGCGTTGATTTTCCCGAACGGCATTTGGGCGCTCCCGGTCATCCGTGATCAGCAGCCTGATTTCGAAGTGAGCATGTTTGCCTTCCCAGGCCAAGAAGCAGGCCAAGAGATGACGGTCGGTGCGGCTGACTTGGCGCTCTCTGTGTCGAGCGCTGGATCGGAAGCGGAACAAGAAGCATCGAAAAAACTGCTCGCATATATGACTGAGGGAGAAGTCATGCAGAAATACTATGACAAGGACGGTTCTCCGACATCGGTCGAGGCAGTCGATACAGATGGCGCGTTCGAAGAGACGAAAGCTGTTTCGGACCTCGTGTTCACAGACAAACAAATCATCTGGCTCCATTCTGAATGGCCATCGGAAGAAGAGTTCTGGCACCTCACGGTCGATTATATGAACAAAGAAGATAAAGACCAACTCGCCAAGGATTTGAACGCCTTCTTCAACGGTATGAAATAAAAACATTAAAGGAGTTGCACCATGAGAGAGAAAGGGTTTGTCAACCGCTACTGGCCGTACCTGTTCATTCTTGTGCCGCTCTTGCTTCAAATCGTGTTCTTCTTCATACCGCTCGCACAAGGTGTGATCTACAGTTTCACGGACTGGACAGGGCTAACAAGTTCGTACAATTTCATCGGAATCGATAATTATCTGGCCATCTTCTCAGATGCGAAATTCTTATCGAGTATCGGCTTCACGTTACTCTTCACGATCGGCCTCGTCGTTGGACAAATCGTGTTAGGGATTGCGATCGCACTGCTATTGAATCAAAAAATCAAAGGGGTCGGGCTGTTCCGGACCGCCTACTTCTTCCCTGCGGTCATCAGCACCGTCACACTCGGTTTGATCTTTAAACAGTTCTTCAATTACGGGCTGGCGCCACTCGGTGAATTTTTAGGCATCGAATGGCTCTCGCAAAGTCTAATCGCGAACGAAGGGACGGCGTTCTGGGGCCTCCTCTTTGTCGCCCTCTGGCAAGGGGTCGCCATTCCGGTCGTCATCTTCTTGGCGAACTTACAAAGCATCCCGAACGAGATTCGGGAAGCGGCATCAATCGACGGGGCGAACCGGTGGCAAACGTTCAAGAGCATCGAATTGCCGTTCTTATCACCAGCCATCAGCATCGTCCTCATCTTGGCGATGAAGGCGGGATTGACGGCGTTCGACCTCATCTACGCCTTGACGGGCGGGGGACCGAGCGGGTCGACGACGTCACTCGGACTACTCGTATACAACTATGCGTTCAAAAACAACCAATTCGGATACGCCAGTGCAATCGCGATCGTCCTCTTCATCATCATCGCCATCGTCTCGGTCATCCAAATCAATTCTTCGAAAAAATTTGAAGTGTAAGGAGGGGCATCATGAAAAAGGACAAAATTCATATCCCGACGTATGTGTTTCTGACAGTAGGGCTCGTCTTGATCGCCCTTCCGATGTATTTGACCGTCTTGAACTCGTTCAAAGAGACACGGCAAATCACCGGCGGCTTCTTCGAATTGCCGGACCCGTTTACACTCGATAACTTTCAGCGTCTCTTAGACGACGGGGTCGTCCAATACTTTGCGAACTCGATGACGATCACCATCTCGTCGATTGCGCTCATCATCTTGATTGTCCCGATGGCAGCATATGCGCTCGCTCGGACGATGCCACGTAATCGTGTTTTCCAAGGAATTTACATCATGTTGATCATCGGGATATTCGTCCCGTTCCAAGTCATCATGATTCCAATCACGTCGATGATGTCGGATTTGGGGTTGTCGAGTAAACTCGGATTGATCATCTTGTATCTGACGTATGCGGTCCCGCAGTCACTTTTCTTGTACGCGGGATATGTCAAGACCGTGATCCCGAAAGAGTTGGATGAGGCCGCTGCCATCGACGGTAGCGGGAAGTTCAACACGTATTTTAAAATCATCTTCCCGATGATGAAGCCGATGCATGCGACGGTCCTCATCTTGAACGCGCTCTGGATTTGGAACGATTTCTTGCTTCCGTTGCTTCTGCTCAACCGCGATGAATCGACATGGACGCTCCCGTTGTTCCAATTCAACTATCAAGGACAGTATTTCAGTGATTTCGGACCTTCCTTCGCATCGTATGTCGTCGGGATTGTATCGATTCTCATCGTATATTTGTTCTTCCAGCGCCATATCATCGATGGGATGGCTAACGGATCTGTCAAATAAGCGAAGCTCCTACACGTGAAGACAAGACGGGTAGGAGCTTTTTAAAAGGAGAATGAACATGAAATTGAAAAATGAAGTGATGTTGATCACCTATGCAGATAGTCTCGGTAAAAATTTGAAAGAACTCGATGAAATCACTCGTACGCATCTCGATGGAGTAATCGGCGGAATTCATTTGTTACCGTTCTATCCTTCGTCAGGTGATCGCGGGTTTGCGCCGATGGATTATACGAAAGTGGACGAAGCGTTCGGAACATGGGAGGACGTGCAACGCCTCAGTGAACGATTTGATTTCATGATGGACTTCATGGTGAATCATATATCGCGTCAATCGCCTTATTTCCAGGATTTCTTGGAGAAGAAAGACGAATCAGCCTACAAAGATTTATTCATTCGATATAGCGAGTTTTGGCCTGAAGGGGGTCCTACTTCTGAACAAGTTGATTTGATTTATAAACGGAAACCGAGAGCGCCTTATGTAGAAGTCACGTTCGCCGATGGGACGACGGAGAAGGTATGGTGTACGTTCGATGAAGAACAAATTGATTTGGATGTCACGAAGGCTGCTACGCGGTCGTTCATTAAGCAGCAACTTGAATTTCTTGTAGGAAAAGGGGCATCAATCATTCGTCTGGACGCGTTCGCTTACGCCAATAAAAAGATTGGGACGAATTGTTTCTTCGTCGAACCGGACATTTGGGAGATGCTCGAGTATTGTGAAGAAATCGTCGCCGACAAAGGCGCGACGGTCCTGCCTGAAATCCACGAACATCATTCGATTCAAGAACGAATCGCCAAAGAAGGGTATTATGTCTATGATTTTGCTTTGCCGATGCTCGTCCTTCACGGTTTATACAGCGGACGGTCGGAGCGGCTGATTAACTGGATGGAACGTTGCCCGCGCAATCAGTTCACGACACTCGACACGCATGACGGTATCGGAGTGGTCGACGTCAAAGACCTATTGACCGACGATGAGATTGAGATGACGCGAGAGGCACTGTACAGCAAAGGAGCGAACGTGAAGAAAATCTATAGCTCGGAAGCTTATAACAACCTCGACATCTATCAAATCAACTGCACATACTATAGTGCGCTCGGGAACGATGACGCGTCATACTTGCTTGCCCGAGCCATTCAACTATTCGCCCCAGGAATCCCGCAAGTGTATTACGTCGGGCTTTTAGCTGGCGAGAACGATATCAATTTGTTAGAGGCGACGAAAGAAGGGCGGAACATCAACCGTCACTATTACTCAAAAGAAGAGGTCGCAAGTGAAGTTGAAAGGTCTGTGGTGCGGGAACTGTTCGATTTGTTCAAATTCCGGAACCGTTCAACGGCTTTCGATGGGGAGTTCGAAGTGCGGCAACCAACCGAGCACTCACTCGAGATCACCTGGACACATGGGGAGGTTGAAGCCAAATTATCTGCCGATTTGTCGGTAAGGGCGTTCATGATTCAAGAAACGAAGGAAGACGAGAAATTGTATGAGTACGAATCACCTTTTTCAGTGAGCAACTAACACAAAGCCCGCACTCTTGATGGAGTGTGGGCTTTGTGTCGGCTTATGGACGATTATGCTCGTAAGCAGAAATCCATTCCGCCGGCGTCATCTTCGAGACGAGCTCACCGATCAGCTCATACGGGATATGTTTGACGTTGCCGAACCGGATACAGCTCTTGCCCATATCGAGCTTCGTCGGCACTTGCGCGGCGTACGCCTCCTCGAACCAAAGGAGCAGCGCCGGGTCACTATAGACGCCCATATGATAGAGTGCGACATGCCGCTTCTGGGCGATGACGCTCAAGAACGGGAGCGGTGTGCCCGGTGTGACGTGATACCCGGACGGATACGTCGACAGCGGGACGACGTAGTGGACGCCTTTGCCATCGGTCGTCTTCTCGAAACCGTCGGGCAGATTCGCGTCGATGACGTCGATCAAGCGGATGAAGGCGTCGAGCCGTTTGTCGTCGACGAGTGTCGTGTAGTCCATTAGAGTTTCCCTCCTCGTAAAATCTTCTCCATCGCCTTGCCTTTGGCGAGCTCATCGACGAGTTTGTCCAGATAACGAATCTCGCGCATGAGCGGTTCCTCGACGTTCTCGACGCGGACGCCGCAGACGACGCCTTTGATGAGTGCGCGATCTTCGTTCATCTTCGGTGCCGCTGCGAAGAACGTGTCGAAGTCGACCTCGGACGCGAGTTGCTGTTCGAGACCGGCTTCGTCATAGCCGGTCAGCCAGCGGATGATCGTGTCGACTTCCTCTTTCGTTCGGCCTTTCCGTTCTGCTTTCGCGACGTAAAGCGGATAGACGCTCGCGAAGCTCGTCGTGTAAATGCGGTGTGCCATGAAATCCCCTCGTTTCGTGGAATGATATCTCTATTTTCTCATATTGTGCACGATAAGAGACGAAGATAATTTTGTTGCAAATGCAATAAAGTGAGTTAAACTGAAGATAATGTAGTGTAAATACAACATTCGGGAGGATTGTATGAGAGACCATCTACGAGAGATTGGGATGATTGCCCGTGCGCTCGACTCGATCAGCAACATCGAGTTCAAAGAGCTCGAGCTGACGAAAGGGCAATATCTTTATGTCGTCCGAATCTGCGAAGAGCCGGGCATCATCCAAGAAAAGCTGGCCGAACTCATTAAAGTCGACCGCTCGACGGCGGCGCGCGCGATTCAAAAGCTTGAGCGGGAAGGGTTCATTCGACGAGTCGACGACCCGCACAACAAGAAGATCAAGCGACTCCATCCGACCGAGAAAGGACAGGCGGTCTATCCGCTCATCCTCCGCGAGCATGACTATTCAACGGACGTGGCGCTCGCTGGTCTCTCGGATCAAGAAGCCGAGCAACTCCTCCGTTTGTTGAGGCGGGTCCGTCACAATATCGAAGGGGATTGGGATGCTGTCAAAAAAGGTCAAAAACGAGAATACTAAAGGGGGAAGCAACATGATCACCATCAAACCTTGCACGATCGAGGACGTCGACACGCTCCGGGACATCAGCATCGAGACGTTCACGGAGACGTTCGAAGCCGACAACGACCCGGCGCATCTCACGGCGTATCTCGAAAGGGCGTACAACGTGCCGCAACTTAGAGCGGAACTTGCGAATCCGGATTCGACGTTCTTTTTCGCCATGCTTGACGGGGAAGTGGCCGGCTATTTAAAAGTGAACGCCAACAACGCCCAGACCGAGGCGATGGGCGAGGAGGCGTTCGAGCTCGAACGGATTTATGTGCGACGGAAGTTCCAAGGAAGTGGCGTCGGCAAGGCGTTGTATAATCAGGCCGTCCAACGCGCGAACGAGTTGAATAAACGTGAAATCTGGCTCGGTGTGTGGGAACATAACCATAAGGCGCTCGCCTTCTATCGAAAGCACGGCTTCGTCCAGACCGGGGCACACACGTTTTATATGGGCGATGACGCCCAAGTTGATTTGATTATGGCCAAGCCGCTTCGTCCGTGACCCATTCCAGTATCCCGGACAAGTCCTCATAGACGGCGTCCGGGGCCAGGTCGGGCATGTCGAGCGGTTTGCCGTCGCGGTTGATCCAAGCCGTGTGGAACCCGAAGTTCTTCGCACCGGCGATATCCCAACCGTTCGAGGATAGAAACAATACCTCGTCCCGCTTCAGTCCGCTATTTTTGAACCAGTGCATATACGCGGCCGGTGACGGTTTCGCTTGTTTGACACCGTCGACGCTGACGAGTTCGTCGAACAGGTCGGTGAACCCGGCGTTATGGATGAGCGCCGTGAGCATCGCGTCCGTCCCGTTCGACAGGACGACGGTCTGTTTTCCGTGGAGTTCGTTCAACACACCTGCGACCTCATCGTACGGTGACAGCTCGGCGTACTTCGCAATCAACGTATCCTCGGTTTCAGGCGTCCACGTCACGTCGGCCGTTGACAGGGCGTACCGCAAGGCGTCGCGCGTGACGACCGAGAAGTCGGCATAGCGCCCCATAATGTGACGGGTGAAGAAGTAGTCGAGTTGTTTCGTCCGCCACGCCTGGCTGATCTGGTCACCTTTCCCGGGAAATTGTTCGTCACACGCCGCCTTGACAGACTGGACGTCGAACAAGGTCCCATACACATCGAACACGAATGCTTTAATCTGTGGTTTCATAATATCCCTCCTCAAGTCATGTAGCGTCATCTACTCTTTACCCTAGTTGACGTGGCTTAGACGAGTGGGAACTAGATAGGAGGAATTCCATGTACGTCCCAAAACAGTACGCCGTGAACGACCCGAAGGAAGTCCACGCCTTTCTAAAAGCCCATCCGTTCGGCACCATCGTCACGTCTGACGGTCAGAAGCCGATTGCGACGCACGTGCCGCTCCGTCTGCATGAGGCCGAAGGAAAGCTGTCGTTCACGACGCATATCGCTAAAAATAACCCGCAATGGAGAACGATTGAACAACAGACGGTGCTCGTCATCGTCCAAGGCCCGGACGCCTATGTCTCGGCATCATGGTACGGCCACGAGGACGTGTCGACGTGGAACTATCAGGCGGTCCATTTGTATGGACAGGCGACGATCATGACCGAGGCGGAGCTCGAAGACGAATTGGCCGGTCTGCTCCGGGACCATGAAGGGAAGCGGGGAGACGCCGTCGTCTGGGAAGAGCTGTCGGAACCGGTCAAGCGTCAAAAACACGGTGTCGTCGGCTTTCGAATCGACGTCTCAGAAATCGAGGCGGCGTTCAAGCTGAGCCAAAACCGGAACGATCAATATTATGCGCGCATCGTCTCCGAGCTCGAACAGGAAGGCTGTCCGATGGCGGACGTCATGCGCGAAAAACGGTAAGGCCTGTGTCATTTGACATGGGCTGTTTTTCGTTTCACGTCGAATGTCTTGAAGTTCAGATTGACAGCGGTCCCGGATTCATCCTATACTCATAAATGATAATGATTATCAGTGTCGGTGATACATCGTCATAAAAGAGAAAAAGGGGATTACAACGTGAAAAAGCATAAGAAGATGTTACATATGTTCTTGTTCGTCTCAATGTTCATGCTCGTGCTCGCCGGTTGCGGCTCGAACACAGAAGAACCTGCGACGACGGGGGAGAATGAAGAGTCAGCAGAAGGCTACCCAATCACAATCAAGCACGCGCTCGGTGAGACGGTCATCGAAGAGAAGCCAGAACGCGTCGCGACGGTCGGCTGGTCGAACCAAGACGTCGCACTCGCGCTCGGCGTCGTGCCGGTCGGTTTCTCGGCTGCGAACTACGGTGTTCAAGACGGTAGCGGCGTCTTACCGTGGACAGCAGAAAAGCTAGAAGAACTCGGTGAAGACAACCCGAACGTCTATCAAGACACAGACGGCCTCGACTTTGAAGCGATCGCCGACTCACAGCCGGACGTCATCTTGGCGGCTTACTCAGGCATCACGCAAGAAGACTATGACACGTTGACACAAATCGCACCGGTCGTCGCGTACCAAGAGACGCCTTGGGTCTCTTCATGGCAAGACACGGTTCGTTACAACGCGATGGCGATGGGCATGGAAGCAGAAGGCGAGCAGTTGATTGCCGACACAGAACAGCTCATCGCGGATAAAGCGGCGGAAGTACCGGACATGGCAGGCAAGAAAGGCGCGTTCGTCGCGTTGAGCCCTGGCGACTTGTCGAAGTTCTACATCTACACGACAGGTGACCCGCGCGGTGCCTTCATCGAAGAGCTCGGCATGGAATACCCGCAAAACATTAAAGACCAACTCGAAGAAGGCAGCTTCTACCTCGAGCTCAGCTCAGAGAACGCCGACATCTTGAACGACCTTGACCTCTTCGTCGTCTACGGGAACGAACAGACGCTCAAAGAACTTCAAGCGGACCCGCTCTACAGCAAAGTACCGGCCATCGAGCGTGGGTCGGTCGTCTTGATCGAAGACAACACGCCGCTCGCGGCAGCCGGGACACCGTCACCGCTCTCGATCGAATACACGATCGATGAGTACGTGAAACTCGTCTCGGAAGCACTCGAGAAAGTCGAGTGAACAAATGAATAAGCTGAAGAAGATGCATTCGCCGAAACGGTTTCCTCTCATCTTGGTGGGGGCGCTCGTCTTGCTCGTCGTCTGCATGCTCGCTTCACTTGCTTTCGGCTCACGGACAGTCGGATGGGATGAACTGCTTGACGGTTTATTCCGTCCGGCTGTTCAGTCGTATGAAGCGGACATCATCCGACAGCGCGTCGTGCGGACGATTTTTAGTCTCATGTGCGGGGCGGCGCTCGGCGTCTCGGGCGCACTGATGCAGTCGGTGACGAGAAATCCGATTGCCGACCCGAGCATCCTCGGGGTGAACACGGGGGCGGCACTCTTTGTCGTCGTCGGGATCGCGTTCTTTAATATCTCGTCGTCGTCGGACTACATTTGGTTCGCGCTCGTCGGGGCGCTCTTGACGGCCGTGTTCGTGTTCGGCATCGGGTCGCTCGGCCGGGGCGGGGCGACCCCGCTCAAGCTCGTCCTCGCCGGGGCGGCGACGAGTGCGGCCTTGTCCTCGCTCGTCATGGCCATCATGATCCCGCGCTCGAACGTCATGGACCAGTTCCGGTTCTGGCAAGTCGGCAGCGTCGGCGCCGGCAATATGGATTCGATTATGACGTTTTTGCCGTTCTTTATCGTCGGAATCGTCATCGCCATCCTCGCGGCCCCGTCGTTGAATATTTTAGGGCTCGGGGAAGAGCTCGCTAAAGGACTCGGGGTCCGCATCGGCACGCTCAAACTGATTGCCTCGTTCGCCGGCGTGATTTTATGTGGGGCTGCGACGGCACTTGCAGGACCGATCGGTTTCATCGGACTGCTCGCGCCACACTTGATTCGCTTGACGATTGGTCCAGACGAACGGCTCGTCATCCCGATGTCAGCGCTCGCCGGGGCAATCCTGCTCACATTCGCGGACGTGACAGGACGGCTACTCGGTAGCCCGGGCGAACTCGAAGTCGGGATCGTCACCGCCTTTATCGGGGCGCCGATTTTGATCGCGTTGACGATGAAAGTGAAGGTGCGTGACCTATGATGAAAAAACCTTATCAACCGATGATTCAAAACAGCAGACGGCGTCGGCAACGGACCGTCGTCGTGACGCTCGTCCTGAGCATCGTCGCGCTCGCCTTGAGCGTGACGATGCTCATGCTCGGCAACACGATTTATCCGGTCGGGGACGTCGTCCGTGTCTTGTTCGGCGCGGACGTGCCGGGCGCGTCGTTCGCGGTCAACACGATCCGCCTGCCACGCATGCTCGCCGGCGTGTTCGCTGGGATCGCGTTCGGTGTCGCCGGTACCGTGTTCCAGACGATGCTCCGCAACCCGCTCGCCAACCCGAACGTCATCGGCATCACGACCGGTTCGAGTGCGGCGGCCGTGTTCGGTATCGTCGTGTTACAGGCGAGCAACACGTTCGTTTCTATCATCTCGGTCATCGGGGGACTCTTGACCGTACTCGCCATCTACTTCCTGTCGAAGAGCGCCGCGTTCTCGATTGGGCGCCTCGTCTTGGTCGGGATTGGCATCCAGGCGATGCTGACGGCCGTCATCAACTATCTGCTCCTCATCAGTCGTCAAAACGATGTCGGGACGGCGATGCGTTGGTTGAGCGGAAGCTTGAACGGCGCCAAGATGGAGACGCTCCCGCCGCTCATGATCACGGTCGCGCTCTGCCTGCCGGTCGTCATCTGGCTAAGCCGTCAGCTCCAGATTTTAGAGCTCGGTGAGATGACGGCGACGTCGCTCGGTGTTCGGACGAACCAGACGCGGGTGCTCCTCATCATCGCCTCGGTGCTTATGCTCGCGCTTGCCACGGCGACGACCGGGCCGATCGCCTTCATCGCCTTTCTCGCGGGACCGATTGCGAAGCGGCTCGTCGGGGACGGGCGCTCGACGATCATCCCGGCCGGACTTGTCGGTGTCGTCTTAGTACTCGCGGCCGATCTCATCGGCCAGTTCGCCTTCACGGCGCGCTATCCGGTCGGGGTCATCACGGGTATGGTCGGGGCACCGTATTTGATTTTTCTCTTGATTCGGATGAACAAAAAAGGGGAGTTATAAGCGGAGAGTCACGTCTACGGATGTGACTCTTTTCATGTGAAAGCGCCATCAAAAAGTCGTTGACTTTGCTTCGTGGGGGGTGTATGCTAAAAATCCTGCCCAAAAAGAGAGGCCGGGAACTGGCATCAGTTCATTATGAGTCAGAGAGGAACATGATCCCATGAACCAACAACAATTAGTCGAGCGTGCCCGCCAAGTGAAAGAGAACGCCTACTCGCCGTATTCAAACTTCCGCGTCGGAGCGGCGCTTCTCATGAAGGACGGTACGGTCATCGACGGCGTCAACGTCGAGAACGTCTCGTTCGGCGCGACGAACTGTGCCGAGCGTACGGCCATCTTCACAGCAGTCGCGCAAGGTTATAAAAAAGGCGACTTCGAAGCCGTCGCGGTGTCAGGCGACACGGTCGACTTCTTGCCGCCATGCAGCATCTGTCGCCAAGTACTCGTCGAGTTCGGCGACCCGGACTTCAAAGTGTTGCTCACGAACGGCAACGCCGACGTGAAAGAAGTGACGCTTGAGGAACTCGTCCCGCTCGCGTTCACAGAACTCGAGATGTAAACAAAAATGCTGAGTCCATGTGGGCTCAGCATTTTTTTCATTCATTCGGTTCCCACGGATTGAAAAAGTTATATGTGGGATGCACCCCTTCTAGCGTCCGGAACTCATAGTCGCGTTCTTTCGCGTAGCGGATAATCGTATCGAGCGCTTGCGGTGTCATCGAGTGATCGTGCGCCAAGATGATGGAGGCAATATTCATCTCGTAATTCGCCTCGAGCCGATTGAACACACGCTGCTCGATTGGCGCGTTGTCTTTCTTATAGATGTGATCGAGACTGCCGACGTTCCAGTCCCATATCTCGAAACCGGCTTCATTCATCGCTTGCCAGTGCGCAGGCGTCATCCCGGCGTCACTCCCGTAAATCGTGCGGGCCATATTCGTATGGATGCCGGTCACGTCGTAGATGAGCGCTTGGACTTCTTGCATTTGGCGAACGGCCGTCATCGGCGACGCATAAAACTCCTCGCGCACGTGTGTCATCCCATGCAAGGCGATGAGATGTCCCTCAGCGACAATGCGGTGGAGCAGATGCTCATTTCCTTTGATATTCTTACCGAGGATGAAGAACGTCGCCTTCACCCGATGCTTCTTTAAGACGTCAAGTAGCGCTCCCGTCTTCCGATTTGGCCCGTCATCGAGCGTCAAGTAGATAAGGCTGCGGTCGTTATAAGCTTTCGGTTTTGGAATCGCCGCCTGGGTCAAGGAGCTGATTAACAAAAAGATGGATATGGGCAATATGACGCGTTTCTTCATCCGAACAAAACTCCCTCGAGCCAAAAGTCAGGTGACGTGGTATCGGTGTGAAGAATAGATTACAGATTATACGAGCAGGAAAGCCCATACCGGGCATAGCCCGCCTTTAGGCATGGGATGAACGTGAGTTCGGATGTGAAAAACATC